>JALTMC010000220.1 GCA_027005175.1 Myxococcales bacterium | reverse complement strand
AAGGTGTAGCGCAGATCTCTGTTTGTGCTTCCAAAGCCTTCAAGAGTTGGTTTGCCTTCAATGATACAGCAGACAAACCTAGCAACGCAGCATGCGTTGACATCTCCTCTCGCTAACCCCTGTCATCATTCATGAAAGAAGCATACCATTCATGGATGAAGCAAGCGAATAACAATCAGTAGGCACTCAAAAAGCCTACAGGTTCCCATACCCCCTTTCCCTTTGTGAGGAACGGGGGTATTCTTTTTTAAATGGTCCCCCTCTCCTCTCCAATCCGCTTTGCTGTAGATTCTGAAGGGGCTTTATGCGACGTTTGGTAAGAGCACCCTTGCCAGACACAGCAACCATTGTAACCTTACGTTCACATTGTAACCTTACGTCCACAAATTCGGACACCCACAACGAACCCTCCAACACGGAACTCGGAACGAAAAAATGACACTATTCGCTTTAATGTTGGATGAAACCACCCTCCCCTTTCTTGTGATCGGAGTGGCCGCATTCTTGTTTTTGCTGATTTACTTTCGAGCCTTTATCACGCTGATTGGGGGAACCTGGTACGAGCAGAAGGAGCCAGGAGGGCCCGTGCAGCCCATCAAACTCTCTCAGATTGGCCCTTGGGTGTGGGGGCACTCCAGTGTTCCCGGCGGCTCATCACTGTATCGTGGTTGGTTCAACGGCAAGGTTCTAAAATTGAGACGCAAAGACCACGGTACAGCTTACTTTAAACATCTTGGATTTCCAGACGCTGTCATTTCCACCCTTGATGGCTCAGAGATGGCGCGTGCAGAGTTTCGTTACAATGCGGCCAAGCAAAAGCTGGAGGGCAAACACTTTCCCCAAAAGATCGACATCAGCCGCACTCGCCCTCCCAAGGTGATGGGGCGTGTCTACATCACACCTCAGCCACGAACGTGGGTACGCAATCCCAAGCAATTTCCGGATGTTCCCCACACACCACAGCAGCCTCCCAGTGATGAAGGCCCCCAGCAAGTTCTCCACACTCGATAGTCAGCAAAATAAGAGTCAACACGTACAAGAGCGCAAGCAACACTGTCCCAGCAAGTTCTCCACACTCGATAGACAGCAAAACGGCCTCCCACGACTACGGAAAAGGAGCGACAACCGGAAGAGACCATGGAGGTGAGTCGATTTCGAGAGAGCTTCCCTCCTGGAGAAGGGGAAAGACTTCACCATCAAAACTGTAAGAGATCGCGGGTTCGATACGAAACGAATCAATGTCTCCCAAATCGACGATACCAGAGCCGTCACGTCCCAAAATAAGATTGGGTAAATTTCGCAAAAGCTGTCCTGGAGATTGGGGGGCGAGGACCCGAACACCAAGACAGCCTGTTGAGGTTCGATCGATCTTCATCCCAGTCACCAAGCCAGCCAGTAATTTGATATCAACAGTGGATGCAACCACAGCCTGGTATGGGAGGTCGTTCTCTCTCACAAGCAAAGAGCCCGCTGTTTTTGTGAGGAGGGGTTCAAAGATGTCCCAGATATCATCTTTGAGAAGATAAGCTTTGACACAGGCGTGAAGAAACTTCACCAGCCCTGTATAGCCTGCTCCAAAGTGCCCATCGTATAGTTCCAAACAACGAGCTGTCAGCTCACTGCCAAAGACAAAGCCATACCTTTCCCGAAGAGATTCATCGCGAACAGAGAGCAGGTTGACCTGTGTCAGTGGAAGATCTCGTACCTTAGCCTGCTTAAAACGCCGAAGGAATCGTCGAAGTAGACGCACGGTTTGCCCCTCCACTTTGGAGGCGCGGGCTACAATATTGAGAGTGCCTCCACGCAAGAGCAAGACAGGTGGCAAGAGCAAGGTTGATGCATCTGCCGAGAGCTTGCTTCGGTACAAGTGAACCAACGCATTAATGGTGTGATGAATGGTCCCATCCCCTCCACAGATCCCCAGAACAGTGATGCCTTGTTCGTGAAAGAGAGACTCCAAGGCGTGGGGTAAGTCTCCGATGCTTTGGGTTTGAACAACTCGCTGCGCCCCCAACATCTCCGTAATTCGCTGTACACCTTTGCCACGAAGAAAGTGACGAGCATTGGGATTAACAATCACACCCAAACGTATATCCTGATTCAAATTACCCCCACAAAATACTCTGCATAACCTATGCTTTCTTCCTATGCTTTCGACGTCCAAAGTTGGCATTCAAAAATGCAACTTGTATTCTTTATCAAAAATCGCTACAATCTGCCACCCTAAAGCTCCCTTCGAGGTGACACATTGGCTCTCTTTGAGGTGACACATTGGGAATCTTACATCGACAATATCATAATCTCAGCATCTTATAACAATGTGCAGAGACTTGCATTTGTGCCAAAACTCACTGTGGTTCAAACCGTTGCCTCCATGAAAGAGGTGCAGCCCAAAGTCTGAGCCTTTCCTTCGTTGTGTGTGGTGATGATTGCCATCCGTCCATCACCACAATGATTTGTACCGTGAAATGCAGTCGTTAATTGTATAGCAGAGGAATCGATGTCTTCCATCGAACAATATGTACTGATAGGCTATTTTAGTGTGCTCTTTTTACTTACGTTGTACGGTGCACACCGCTACACCTTGACCTATCTCTTTTATCGCAACAGACGTCCGTTCAAGCCAAAAAAGATCTATACCGATGACGAGATGCCCCATGTTACCGTCCAACTCCCTGTGTTCAATGAGAAGTATGTCCTTGAGCGGTTGGTAGAGGCGGTCTGTAAGTTTGATTATCCGCTCGATAAATTTGAAGTCCAGATCCTAGATGACTCCACAGACGACACCCAAGCCTTGGGTGCTCGACTCGCGGAAGAGTATCGGGCCAAAGGCTATGATATCTCCCACATCCACCGCGTGGATCGAACGGGATACAAGGCCGGTGCATTGGAAGCCGGCACCCAAGTCGCGAAAGGAGAGCTGCTCGCTGTCTTTGATGCTGACTTCGTCCCCCCCCCTCACTTCCTCCGCGGTACGGTGCATGCATTCAGTGATCCTGAGATTGGTATGGCGCAAGTTCGATGGTCTCATATCAACCGTGACTACTCCTTGTTGACCCAGGCCCAGGCTTTGTTTCTCGACGGGCACTTTGCCATTGAACACGCAGCCCGCTTTCACAGTGGTCGATTCTTCAACTTCAATGGAACCGCCGGAATATGGCGACGTCAATGCATCACTGACGCAGGAGGCTGGCAGCACGATACGATCACGGAAGATCTCGATCTATCGTACCGCGCCCAGCTCGCAGGCTGGAAGTTTCAGTATATCAATGAAGTGGAAGCTCCCGCAGAGCTTCCCGTTGAGATGAACGCCTTTCGTACCCAACAGCACCGATGGGCGAAAGGCTCCATTGAAACAGCCCGCAAACTGCTCCCTCGCTTGTTGAAAAGTAAACTTCCTTTTCGAGTCAAAACAGAGGCCATTTTTCATCTGACAGGCAACCTCTCCTATCTGCTTATGGTGATCTTGGCTCTGTTGATGCCACTCTCCGTCGTCATCCGTATCCAACACAACTGGCACTACACGCTGTTGGCCGATATCCCCTTTCTTGTGGGTGGAACCGTCTCTCTACTGATCTTCTATGCCTGTTCGCAAAAGGAGATTGGGGAACCCTGGCTCGCCCGAAGCGCGTTGGTCCCCATGGCGTTAACCATCGGCATCGGAATGAGTCTGAACAACTGTAAAGCTGTGCTCGAAGCCCTCGTAGGCTACCGCACAGAATTTACCCGCACGCCCAAATACAATGTTCAATCAACACTCGACAACTGGAAATCCAAACTCTACAAGGGTCACAAGACATGGCTCCCCTACTTTGAGTTGTTGATCGCTCTTTATATCTCAGCCGTTGTGATCTTTGTCTTCTACAAACAATCCTATCTCTCTCTGCCCTTCTTGTTGATGTTCCAACTCGGTTTTTTCTACGTCTCCCTTAACTCCTTGTTGCAGCGACGATAGTCCGCCAGGACCACGAAGCTCCTCGACTTCTCCCTTCTGCCTCCACAACGTTCGCCACCATTGTTGGATCGGGCTCTCTTGTAGCTTTTGCAAGTACCACAGCAGTATCGATTCTTGCTGATGGATGGTAAACGGGTTGTGCTCTGCCGTCAGCGTTCCCTCTTGTAGACGCGCTCGAAACCAATCCGGGGGATGGCTTGCCTTGGGTTGCAAAGAACGACGCTGAACAAACTCCCGCTCCAACAAAGACTCCTGCTCGCCTGACAGCTGAGCATTTGCGATCAAGCGATCCCATAGCTGTTGACGCTGAAGATCCCGAACCTCCCACCCCAACGAGGGAGAGGTGGTTTGTACGATCTCATAGCACTTTCGGTATAAATCCGCTTCCCTCCCCTCCCAATGCTGCCAACAGCTTTGATATGCTGCGATATTTTGTTGTTTCCCTTCCCAGATTTCGCCGGCCTCTTCCCCCCAAAGGACGGCCAATTTTTGCAGGTCAAGACCGAACAGTGTCACCAGATAGCGAGAGGCTGCATCTTGTAACAAATCTAGGGTTGAGGCCAAGCAGGCCCAAGCTTCTTGCCACAACACATCGGGATAATAACAATGATAGCTCACACACAGCGCTGGGCGCTGCACATAGATAGAACATCGCCCCTCCCCTGAAAGGAGGAGTGGACATGGGAGACCAAAGAGGCCATCTTGTCGAGCGTTCCGATGCTCTTCTGCGATTCTTGGAGGTACCCATATCGCAAAGGGATCACCCCGTCGCTCCGTGATCCACTCCGTCACAACAGGATGAGTCTGTAGACTCAGGATCTCACCCACCAAGAAATTGGGCAACACCGGAACGATATCACAACAACGCACCTCGAAGCTCGCGGTTTCTTCTTTAACTCGCCGACAATCCTGACAAGCAACACGAGGAACCGTTGGGATCGGTATCGCAAGAAGCTGTGGTGCGATCAAATAACGAAAACTATCTGCCAACACCAGAGAGCCCCACTGGAGAGACTTAACCATCTGCTCACTCATCAAAGAACCTCAACAAAACCATCGAAAAAGACATCATAACAAGGACAAGGTTAGGAAAAAACAAGAGCTTTGCCCCAAAGGCACCTGAAACGCAGAACTTGTCAAGACAAATCAGTATTGCTACATTGCGAGAAGAGAGCACGTTTTACAAGACGCTCTCATAAAGGTTCCAGATGGCTCTGGAAACAATAGGTTGTATGATGCTTCGTCTGTTTTTTTGTGTATTTTTTTTGTTGAGCACAACTCTAACCTTCGCCTGTTCGAGCAAGAATCCCCAAGAGAAGAATAAAAACTCCAGCAACGACGCTGGAGCAATCGACGGGTACGTCGATTGTCGTCTCTCTTCCAACTGCAATTGTGATGAGTCCTGTCTCCAAGGGATTTGCCAGACCATCCGGTGCACCAACAACACAGACTGTCGTTGTGGCTGGAAGTGTGTCGCAGGTACATGCTACAAGCCCAGCAAAGCTCCCTGTACCAAGCAAGAAGACTGTATCATCGATCCCACTCTCTGGAAATGCGATACAACCTCTGGTCGATGCATCAACGGTGGTTGCCGCAAAGACACCGATTGCCAAGACCCAGAGCGATCCTCATGCAACACCGCAACCCACCAATGCGAGAAGAAAAAATGCACGACGAACACAGACTGTCTTGATCCAAAGAACCCTGTCTGTAACATCCAAAGCAACGACTGTGGCCCAGACAAAGGGGTTGAGTTGAATGGAGATTGCAGTAGCAGCCCCTGCAAGTTACAGCTTATCTGTTTTCAAGAAAACAAGACAAAGATCTGTCGCAAGCCATGCCAGCCTTTTGGCTCCAGTCGCCAATGCCCGAAAGGAACCGTATGTATTCGCCCGAAAGGCTTCCCCACGGAAAATGGTCTGTGTTTTGCGGCAGGAGAAGGTGGAGGGGAGGGAGCAGATTGTAGCAGAGGCAAGCCATGCAAACGCCATCTGAGGTGTGCCTTTACCGGAAGCTCCGAGACCTGTCGCCGACTTTGCAACAACGACGCCGCATGCAGCCCGCAAGAATCCTGTCTCGTTCATGATGCACAAGCCACCAACATCAAGTTATGCATGCCTCCACCGCTCCCCTGCGGACTGGGACGCTCCTGCCCAGGCCAACAAGAAGGCTACCATGTATGCAACCGTGGTCAGTGCCGCCTCTTGTTATGCCCCATGCAGTGGCAATGCCCTGCCACTCACAAATGTGCTCCCTCCGGTCGATGCATCCCACGTCATTGTCCTACAGATCCGTGCAGCCTTCTGCACGAGTGCAAGAACAATCGCTGCACTCGAACACGAGAAGGCCAAAGGTGTGGACCGGGAACATCGTTGAAAACCACGGATTGTGGGAGAGGTCTTCTCTGCGCGCGAATTGGATATACTCTGTCATGCATTCGCCCCTGTGAATCGGGACAACCATGCCCCTCTGGGATGACATGCGCCACCAATATCGATGGCAA
>JALTMC010000219.1 GCA_027005175.1 Myxococcales bacterium | reverse complement strand
CTGCACACCTTGGAATGAATCCCAAGGTTCCTGGTCTCCCAAGATAGTGATGGGTAGAAGTCCCTCTCGGGACTGACTCTCTCTTTTCATCGATACTGTGACGGATGAACAACAGTATCATTGCATCATGATTTCAGAGTCCCGGTAGGGACTTACCCCTTTTCAATATCGTTCAAGCCGTCAGCCTGAGAATTCATTCTCAGGTGCTCGTTGTGCATCTCGTGGGCAAGTATCGATGATAGGTAGGATTCGATGGGGGTAGTTGACGTCACATCTCCGTGCGATGCGGAAGGATAGAACGATTAGAAGCGGGCTTTGGAAGCGATATCTTGGGAAGAAACAGAGAGGTCTTCTTTTCCGGGAGCATCACCGTAACGGGCCTGGACTTTAAACCAGATATCAGCGTATTTGCGAACTTCACTGAAGACGGTAAACGTTGCGCCATCTTGGAAGATGATCTTATTGCCCCAGTTATCGGAGGGAGCATCTTCAAGATGCTGTGTTTGTCCGGGGTTACCCAGGTTGATTTGAGTGAGACCGATTTCGGAGAAACGACGATCATCACCAGAGACGATACCACCCACACGCATACGCAGCCCAATTTCGTCTTCCAAGAAAGCGAGATCGTTCTCATCAATGTACTGCTTGCTGGCATCGACGAGCTTGAAGTGTTCACAGAGAGCGCGCAAGGCTGCGAATCCATCTTTGAAGCTTCCATCTTCGGAATCAGCGGTAATACCGTAATGGCTCAGATCTGTGTTGTCACCGAACATATCAGCACCAGTGATGTCGGAGAGGCCTTCGTCTTTGGAGTCAAAGAGAAGCAAGCCGATTTCAGAGTCAAGATCGGTGATAACTTCCAGAGTTCCGTCACCATCGATATCGATTTCGATCATGTCGGGGTTCGAAACAAGGAGGCCGGTTCCTTCAAGGTCAAAGATCAAGGGAGAAGCAAGCTCACCCACTTTGTTGGCAGCGGCAGTAAAACCACCCAGGTCGATATTCACGCCAGAAGCGGGATTGGGAACATTTTGAATCTGCCCAGGAACTTGCCAAATACCAAAGCCACCGAAGGAAGCGTTGGCGTTGTAGCCCATTTGCGCACCTTGTGCCATGCCACCCCACTGGTAGTTGGGACCACAATCAAGACCGGGTTGCTGTGCAAAACCACCTTGTACTCCACCCATTTGCCCAGACATGCTAGCTGCGCCACCGAAAGCAGCGAAGCCAAAACCACCGGGGCTTTGCACTTGTGTGGAGCCAAAGTTGCCACCGCGCACGGACTTGACAACCGACTCAGCGATGGAATCGAGAGCCAGGGAGGAACCCGAGTTCTTCTCACGACCATTGCGGACCTTGGTTCCCAGTAGTTTGTTCAGTGCTTTGCGAGCCTGACTACTACGGATACCTTTTTTGTCCTTCATGTTAATACCTTCGAGATTCATACCCACTTTTTTGCCAATCGCTTTCATCACGATCGCCTTGGCTTCTTGTGGGGTTTTTGCAGTTCGAACGGCCTGAACATCAGCAGCAGAGAGGGAAAGACCAGCTTTTGAGGGAGCCTGACCACCGACGGAGATCTTGGGCTTGGCTGTCTTCAGCATCTTTACAGCTTCATTGATACGCTTGACATCTCTGCGACCACTTACATTCAACGCCTTTGCAACACCTTTGGCGTCTTTGGGCAGTGCGTTGAGAAAGTCAGAAGCGGCAGCACCTGGGAAGGAAGCACCTGTTCCTGGAAGCTTGGGAGCCCCTCCGGGCTGAACCATTCCAGGTCGAGTCATTCCGGGCATTTGAGGTCGCCCCATACCGGGCATTCCCATACCAGGCATTCCCATTGAGGAAGCTTGCTTGGCCTGACTCAGCTGACTCATCATCTGCATCATAGGACGCATCTGATTCATCATGTTGGCGATGTTTTGCATCTGGCCCATCATTTGCTGCATTCGGCCCTGCATTCCAGGCCCACCCATGATCTGCCGCATCCCAGGTCGATTCATCCCACCATTAAACATGTTGCCTAAAGAATTCCAAGGCGACTGCATAGCACCCATATAAGAAGACATCTGCGCAAAACCGGCAGGCTGTCCCATTGGACGACTCAAAAAGCCGGGATTCATTTGGCCCGTTCCAAATACACTTGCAAAGCTTGCACCTGCACCTGCACCCAAACCAAAACTGCTTGCACTCATGGTCTGGAATTGAGAGAAAATGGGCGAACGCAAAACATTCGCGCCCTGGGTCATGAAATTGCCCATAGACATGAAATTGCGCATCGCCATCTGGGCCAAGTTTTGTCCAAAATTAACGTTCATTTGTCGCTCCTTTTGCTCCGTAAAAAATGAGGTAACTCAAAAGCCTATATGATCCTCACACCTCCAACGGTGTGAATCCAATTTGATGTAGTTCCAAGTTCTCTATCATTATCGACAACCACTTCAAAAGGTTGCGTGACTACCATCCATCCACTCATCCACAGCCACATGGCTATTGTTATTCCTACATTTAATTACAAAAAACTCAATCAATGTCTAAATGATTTAATCAATACTTGACATTTGCCATATTTTTTTCAAGTATGTCATGAATTCATAGTGAAGAGTAATTCATAATTCATTCAACAGTTACAACACAACCAAAATGTAGGAACAGACTCTTGGAACGAAAGACAAGACAAGAGAGAGGTCTGAAGATCGCTTTTGACCCAAAGACGGATCTCACACTTTGGGAAAAAACAAGCACAGCTTCCCAAAAGGATTGGGTCAGGGGCCACAATCTCCATTGGATATCAATATTCGGCCTATCAGCCACCCTTTTTCTTTATCCCTGGACAGCAGAAGCTGCGACAAAAGTGAAGAGTTACAATGCCCTCAACACATTCTGGGTATTGATCGCGGCGTTCTTTGTCTTCTTTATGCAAGCGGGCTTTGGCATGGTTGAGGCGGGCTTGATTCGTGCAAAGAATGCAGCCAACATCCTGATGAAGAATATGCTCGACTTCTGTATGGCGTCCCTGGGCTTCTTTATGTTTGGCTACGCTATCATGTTTGGAGGAGATGGAGCCTTCTTCGGGACCAGCGGATGGTTTCTCATTGGGGCCAAGTCACCTGTCAACGATGTTCCACTCTATGCCTTCTGGCTTTTTCAGGCTGCATTTTGTGGTGCAGCCGCAACGATTGTGGCTGGCGGTATGGCGGAGCGAATGAAGTTTTCGGCCTACCTGCTCTACTCTTTTGCGATATCATCTGTCATCTATCCCATCGTAGGTCACTGGGTATGGGGCGGTGGCTGGTTAAGCAAGATGAACTTCTATGACTTCGCAGGCTCAGGTGTGGTTCATGCTGTGGGTGGTGTCACTGCTCTGGCAGGAACTCTGATCCTCGGCCCTCGGATTGGTAAATTTAATCAGGATGGCTCCCCCAACTTCATCGCAGGACACAATATCCCACTGGTCGCGTTGGGGACCTTTATCCTTTGGCTCGGTTGGTTTGGCTTTAATCCAGGCTCGACCCTGAGCTTTGCTCGCCCTCATCAAGTCGCATTGATCGCAATCAACACCAACATGGCTGCAGCCGCCGGCGCGGTGTCCATGATGTTTGCTGCCTGGTGGCGCTTCGGCAAACCCGACCTAGCCTTTACTCTCAACGGCGCACTCGCTGGGCTGGTTGCCATCACAGCCTCATGTTCGATTGTCACCCCAGGCAACGCCATCTACATCGGCTTGATCGCCGGAATTCTCTGCATGTACGGTGTCACTTGGCTTGACAAACTCCGCATCGATGACCCTGTCGGAGCTTTCCCCGTTCACGGCCTCAACGGTATCTGGGGTGTCCTCGCTGTTGGATTGTTTGGGCAATCAGGAGCCACAAGCAAAGCTGCCGCAGCCATCGGCCTGGACACAGGACTACCCCAAAACGGTCTGTTCTATGGTGGTGGCTGGAAGCTGCTGGGAATTCAAGCCATCGGTATCACCGTGATGCTCGCATTTGTGGTTGTTGCTATGGGAGTCGTCTTCTACACCATCGACGCCCTCGTTGGTCTGCGTGTTACAGAAAAAGAAGAACTCGATGGCCTCGACATCAATGAACACGGCATGGAATCGTATAGTGGTTTCCAGATCTTTACAACAGAGTAAAAACGTTGGAACGGACTCCACTACATTACGACAGAGTAGATACGTTGGGACAGGCTCCACCGCCTTACGACAGAGTAGAAGCATGGAGACGGGTCCCACTATCGATGTTCTCGGCGTGATCGTAACTTCCAGATCGTTACGACAGAATAGGAAAGAGTGATGAAGTTGATTATTGCGATAATTCGCCCGCATCAATTGCCTGCGGTAAAAAAGGCATTGTTTGAGGCGCAGGTGTCTACGATGACCGTGACCAATGCGATGGGAAGTGGGACAGGAGGAGGCTACCAGGAAGTTTTCCGCGGAGTCCGTCACGAGGTGACATTAATTAAGAAGGTTCGCTTGGAGATTGCAGTGAATGAAGACTTTGTCGATGTCACCATCGACGCCATCGTCAACGCTGCCTATACGGGAGAGAAAGGGGACGGCAAGATCTTTATCATGGATTTACCCGAATGTGTTCGTATTCGCACCGGGGAGCGCGGTCCACGTGCGATCGGATAAAGGAGAAATATCGAATGTCTAAGCGCTCCAAAAAGCCGAGTGTTCGTGAAGTACTGCGAACCATTAAAGAACAAAACATTGAGTTTGTTGATCTGAAGTTTGTCGATCTGTTTGGTCACTTACATCACTTTACGCTTGCCATTGAATCCTTTGATGAAGACCTCTTTATCAAAGGCATGGGATTTGATGGTTCTTCTGTACGTGGATTTCAAGCCATTCACGAGAGTGACATGGTGATGAAGCCCGATCCATCCTCTATGTTTATCGACCCATTCATGGACGATCCCACTGTCTCCTTCTTTTGCAATATCCTGTTCCCTGGAAAGCGGGAAGTCTACTCCCGCGATACCCGTGCGGTTGCACAGCGTGCAGAGCGTTTCCTAAAAACATCTGGAATCGCAGACAAGGCTTATTACGGACCTGAACTCGAGTTCTATCTGTTTGACTCTGTCCGCTTTGATCAAAACACACATGAGGGATACTATCACCTCGACAACAGCGCATCCTTCTGGCAATCCGGATCTACAGAGAAAAACCTGGGCTACAAACCGGGTCGCAAACGTGCCTACTTTACATCTCCACCCAACGACAGATATCACAACGTTCGCTCTACCATGGTGAAGGTCCTTCGTCAGGTCGGTGTTGATGGAGAGCTTCATCATGCAGAGGTCGGCTCAGGGGGACAAAATGAGATTGGAATCGGTTTTGGCACACTCACCGATATGGCTGACAACGCGATCAAATACAAATATGTGATCAAAAATGTAGCACGACGACTTGGAATCACAGCCACCTTTATGCCCAAACCTCTCTTCGAAGAAGCGGGTACAGGCATGCATGTGAATATGAGCTTGTGGAAGGACAACAGCAACCTCTTCTATGAAGCCGGTGAATACGGAGATTTAAGCCAGATCGGCCGGTATTATATTGGTGGTTTGCTTCATCACGCTCGGTCTCTGTGTGCCTTCTGCAACTGTACCACCAACTCGTACCGTCGTTTGGTTCCTGGATATGAAGCCCCCATCAACCTCGTGTATTCGGCCAGCAACCGAAGCGCTTGTGTACGAATTCCCATGACCGCACAGAGTGCCAAAGCCAAGCGTGTGGAATACCGCCCTCCCGATCCAGCGGCCAATCCCAACCTGGCATACTCAGCCCTTTTAATGGCAGGCTTGGATGGGATTATCAACAAGATCGAACCTCCAGCTCCCATCGACGCAGACATCTATGAGATGGGAGCCATACTGGAAGAACTCAAGATCGGCAGTATCCCTGGTAGTCTGAATGAGGCCCTTGATGAACTCAAACAAGACCATGAATACCTCCTTCGTGGGGGTGTCTTCACACCAGACCTCATCGAAGAGTGGATCCAATACAAAGAGAAGAAGGAGATCAACAACATCCGACTCCGCCCACATCCCGGTGAGTTTGCACTTTACTTTGATACTTAAGCGGCGAAGTCGCCGCCGCTCGACGTAGAACGCAGAACGAAAAAAGGACTTCCCCATGACTCTCTCCTTTCTGGCCGCTCAAATGCCAACCGATCAACTGATTGGACTTGCCATTGCTGCAGGAATCTTTGGCATCATGCTTTTAATTATCTTTATCAAAGTCAACCTCGTCATCTGTGAGCCAAACGAGGTCGTGATCATCTCAGGCCGACAGCGCAAGCAAGAAGACGGAAGCATTCGAGGATATCGTGTGCTTCGTGGTGGCCGTGGCTTGAAGTGGCCCATCGTAGAAACCGTAAAACGCATCTCACTCAATGGTATCCCCATTGAAGTGAAGATCCCCAAAGTGCCCACGTGGTTCGAACCAGTTA
>JALTMC010000218.1:2207-6462 GCA_027005175.1 Myxococcales bacterium | reverse complement strand
CCAAAACGCCACAAGGTCTTTTTAACACCATCAGA
The DNA here is from genome assembly GCA_027005175.1 of Myxococcales bacterium. Lineage (GTDB taxonomy): Bacteria > Myxococcota_C > UBA6777 > UBA6777 > UBA6777 > M3003. The sequence continues at coordinate 6,427 of JALTMC010000218.1, read as the reverse complement.
CTTCGCGTACATCTCACTCAACAACAGTATCTACCTGTTCCACTTCGCCGAACAAACTATAGCTACTACTATCTCTCCGAGTGTTTTGGTATCATAGCTACTGTCATAAGTAGAAACTATGAATCCAACCCCCTTTTTACCAAGGCGATCCAGGTCAAAAGGTTGAGCCCATAAGAAACTTGTCTGCTGTGTCGATGTAGAGCCTCCGCCCTCCAGAAACGACCGTGATTTCGAGAAACTTATGAAACGTTTGTTCCTGCTTCTTATGCTCCTGATCGGTGGAAATATTGGATGTTTACACTTCCAAACAAAGCCATCACGTTTTAAGCCAAGCCCTCATGGTGCATTTCTGACGTTACAGGGAACTCGAAAAAGAACCTGGCAGATCCATTATCGCGAGCAGGGAGGCTCTGCCCAACCCGTCGCTCTAATGCTGCATGGATATGGTTCCTCAGGAATCGTATGGACCCCCTTAATGCAAGCACTCAACAAGCTAGGCTATCGCACCATCGCCCCGGATCTTCCAGGTTTTGGGCTCACCGACAAATACCCTGGTAACTACAACACAATATTTATTGCCGATCAGGTCGCAGCCTTTATGACCCAGAAAGGAGTGAAGCAAGCCGATATCCTGGCTCACTCCTGGGGCAGCTCTGTCGCGCTAGCTCTGGCCTTGCGATATCCTCACAAAGTTCGTCGCATTGTGATTCACAGCGGCTGGGTATACACCGCACAGATCGTACCTGTGATTCGTTGGGCGAAGCTCCCGGTCCTTGGAGAGATCATCTATGGGATGTTTTACAAAGAGCGACCTGGAGATAAGTTTGCCCACTCCGTTTATGACAAAGAGCGAATGGTCACACAACCCCTGGTAGAAAAGATAAAGAAGTCATTGGAGCGACCTGGAGCAGTCGCAGCGGCTCTCGCCGTAGCGCGAGGGATGGACTTCTCCAACCTCGAAAAGAGATACAGCAAGATCCTCAACAAAACACTCTTGCTATGGGGAAAACAGGACCCTGTCGCCCTGCCCTTTTACGGTCGAAGGCTCGTGACTGACCTTCCCAATGCCAGACTCGTCTTACTCGATCGCTGTGGACACATCCCAATGCTCGAACAACCCTACCTGGTGAGTCGCTATGTTGCTTCTTTTTTAGGGCCTGCCAGCCAGTTACAACACAACAAAGCACACAATATGCGAAGTCATAAATAATGTCTGAACGTCGCGACACACGCTCATGGGCACTGCGCTTCATCTCATGCTTCAACATGATAAGATCCACTCCTATCCACTCTCTCCTATGTCTAAGTATGGCAACGGAACACACTGAGAAACGGCTTACCTACCTCAACCGCTATATCCGCTCTCTTCTCCTATGTGTAAGTATGGCGACAGTCACTCCTGTTTGGGGTGCGAGTTACAACGCAGGGGCACTCTCAGACCCCGAAGGACATGGCAGACCACAGCATAAGAATGATCCAACACGTACCGATCTCTCGATCAAATTTGATTTACACGGTTACTATCGAATGCGCTGGGATATGTTGCATCAACTTGACCTTGGACGCGGGCCGACTCCCTCCTCAGGCAAACCGATCTTTCCCACGCCACCAGGAAAACAAGGGCCATTAAACACCGCAGATATGCGTCTGCGCCTTGACCTAAACCTTGAGGTGGCACGAACAGTTCGGGTGGTTGTGCGCATAGACGCTCTTGACAACCTTGTGCTGGGTTCCACCCCGCTCGGTCTCCCCCGGAGCGGTCGAGTCCCTAGTATCGTCGCAACGACAGGCCAACAATCGCCATCTATCGGGAACAATGCTCTCCTGGATGCTATTAAGATCAAGCGTGCTTATGGTGAGGTCCTGCTGCCTTTTGGTTTTCTCTCTGTGGGAAGGATGGGAGCACTCGCCCCTTGGGGACTGGGTGTGCTTGTACAATCAGGAGATGACCTCGACGCAGACATCGGTGACAACGCCGACCGGGCTGTCCTCACCCTGGCCCTCGTAGGACATCTATTTCTGCTGGCCTACGAGTGGAGCGCCTCCGGCCCTGTTCTCGGAACCCACTCCAAAACCTTTATCGACCAGGACCCACGCGACAATGTTCGCTCCTTTGCCTTCGCCTTTGCCCGCTACGATACACCCGCTGCGATCAAACGAAAACTCAGAGCAGGCTATCTCATCGTCAACTATGGATTGTTGTTAAGCTACCGATACCAGGACCTCGATGCACCCGGATACTACGATGGAACTCCACAAAACAGAGCCACCCTCTCCAGTGAGTTGGTGGAGCGCAATGCCTGGAGTTTTGTCACAAGCCTGTGGTTTATGCTTCGAACCTCCTGGCTACGACTCGAATTTGAAGCTGTCTACGGACAAGGAGAGATCGGTAACAGTTCCCTGCTACCAGGCATCAAACTGACCAAACCCCTCACATCACAACAATTCGGAGGAGCCCTCCAATTTGCAGTAGCTCCCCCCAAAGGACGATGGGGGCTTGGTGCTGAAATCGGTCTGGCCTCCGGTGACAACGCACCTGGCTTTGGAGTGACCGCATCCAAACAACAAAGCAAGACCCAACCCGGTGATCTCGATGGTCCACAGATCAATTATCCCAAGGACACAACAGCCAATAACTTTCGATTCCATCCTAGCTATCGTATCGATCAGATCTTTTGGCGTCGTATCATTGGAACGGTTACGGATGCGATATACTTCAAAGGTGCAGGACACCTAGACCTTACACAACGACTTCGCCTCTGGAGTTCCGTTCTCTACTCACGAACACTCTATCCCTCCACTGCCCCCGGAGATAATGCCAACTTGGGTGTCGAATGGGACGCAGGTTTTCGATATAACTTTGATCCTGGATTTGAAGTGCGTTTTACCTTTGCAGCATTCTTTCCTTTTGCTGGACTTCGCAACAATGCTTTAAACCTAGAACCACAGATAGCCGTCGCCAGTCACTTGGTGCTAGGCTTTGTCTTTTGAGCAAAGATGGTACAAAAGGAACAACACCATTGAACCAGAACCAACCCCACCCAGATGACTCCATCCCCCACTCTCCTCACTTCGTAAAGAGGAGTCTCACGGTTCACTCGACATCGCTTCGCTCGCCACTTTCATTTCGACCTCGTCAAAGATCTTCTCAATATAAAGTCGTTGTAACACAGGGAGCAAGGCCATAGATGATGCTATCTTTCACAAGATCCCACCTCATTCAAGCTTGTACCAAAGCCGCCCTCTCTTTGAGTTCAAGCTGGTTTGTCTTTCTTCTTTTACTGGGTGTGACCTTCTTTGGATGCGGACAAGGAACAACATCAACAGAAAAGAGCCCTACCGAAAAGACGGTGGATGCCGGTTCAGGGGAGACTGCTGCCCCAAAAGAGACGGGTCCCCAGTGCAAAGGGAACAACGACGGTATCATTGAGAGCAAGGAGGTCACCTATGCTGTCGGTGTGACTGTTAATATTCGACGCAACAAACCGGGAACCATCGTTTCCGTGAATCAGGTCGGAAATGTAAATGACAAAGGTATCCGTGTCTGGGATTTTCGAGAGGCACAAGCAACCACCCACGACACCATAAAAACAGTCTCACCTACAGGGAAATGGTTTGTATCCAAATTCCCCCAAGCCAATCTACTTGTCCCTGTCCCCTTTAAGGGAATCAACAACCAAGTGTTCCAGATCCTGCGCTATACCAACGACCAGCTCTTCTTAGAGGGAATCGCATCCGACAAAGAAAAGCCTGAGCAAGACAAAGTATTTCTGCCCTACAATACACCGATTCCCCTCTTAAAATTTCCACTTCGAGACGGTGACGAGTGGGTTGTCAGTGCCAAAACACAAGGCAATGTAGGCACCTTGCCTGTAGCCTCCACCGACACGTATCAAATCAGGGTCGCTGGGCGAGGAACAGTCAAACTTCCAGACATCCAATTCAACAATACCTTGCGCATCGTTATCAAAGTCCGTCAACGATTTCTTGGCGGCCAAACCCGTCAACGTTACCAAGTCCTCTACTTCCACGAATGTTTCGGTGAAATCGCACGAGCCGAATCCAAAGACAATGAGACAAAAGAAACATTCAACAGAGCAACCCTTCTTCGATTTCTATCTTTCTAGCCTCTCTACCAAACGCAAGTCTCACAACGAGATCATCCAATCTTGTGATTAACTATCTTTTCCTGTAGAGAAGAAGCACGAAAACTATGGATA
>JALTMC010000218.1:0-2197 GCA_027005175.1 Myxococcales bacterium | reverse complement strand
TATGGATAAGCAATGCACGAAGCGACTGTTCGCGACGGCCTCGCTTGACGCAGACAAAGGAGAGGTTTGATGAGGAAGAAAAGATTGTTTTGGGGTCTTGTCATCACAAGTAAAAGATTGTTTTGGGGTCTTGTTATCGCAAGTATGATGACTCTCTCTGCTTGCAAATCAAAGAAGATGACCCTACCTCCATCACGATTAAAATCTTCGAAAAAGACAGCCCAAACCAAAGAGACAAAGAGTACATCACGTCCTGTGACAAAGCGAGCTATGGTCAGACGAACGGTCCCTCGTCGAGTAGCCAAGCCAGCTCCGCGTCGAAAGATCGCGGTCGATATGAGCAAGTATCTTCGACAGCCACCCAAAGGCTTTGTCGACCTGAAAAAATTTATCCCTGGCCTTCGTGTCGAGGCTCGTTATCACACTGCCAACAACTTCACCAAAGCACCTTTACCAGGGTATGGAGCCCCTGGAGCTTGGATGCTTCGACGCGCCGCAAGAGCACTCAAACGAGTACAAGCTGATGCTGAGAAACAGGGACTTGGCTTGTTGGTTTATGACGCCTATCGCCCCATTCGTGGAACGTTGGGCATGGCTGCATGGGCCACACGCACCGAACAAATGCACCTATTCCGAACCGGCTATATCGCCCGGTACTCCGGCCACAATCACGGCCATACCGTAGACCTGACCTTGTGTGATCTGAAAACAGGGAAGCCTCTCGATATGGGAAATCCCTGGGACACACTCAACAAAACGAGCCACACCCGCAACGCCAAAGGCCAGGCCCTTCGCAATCGCTTGCTTCTAAAAAAACTCATGCGACGTCGTCGATTTCGACCCTATTACAAAGAATGGTGGCACTTTGGATACCGTATGCGACGAACCCGACGACGCGACGTTCCCTACGGTTGCTATGAAGCTGACGAAGGCAAATGGAAAGCGCCCAAAGGATGGGACAAACCCGGCTATAAAATGCCACTCCAATGGAAGCCAAAACCCTGTAAGAATTAAGTTCGACAACCGTCAACGACCCCCACCCCATCCGGACTTCGTCCTGTAGGTCCTGCCGGACCCACACTCAGGATGGGGTTTCCACACCCACAATATCAAAGCTTTTTTCTGATGAAACACATCGACACAATCACAGAACACTGGAAGATAACTCTCGCGCTACCCACACAAGATGCACGACGTGTCTTTCACGGAAGAGGCAAATGCTTCCCCGGCCTGGAACATATCGTTGTAGACTATTACTCTCCTGTCTTGCTTATCATCCTGTTTCAAGAAACAGAGGAGAGCTGGCTCCACCAACTCTGTGAGAGATTACGAAACGAAGCACCACCAAACACAGTATCATGCATCGTTCTGCAAAGACGATACCAAACACCCACAACCACAGAAGTACTGTGGGGAGAGATTCCAGAAGCCCCTGTCGCCCGAGAAAATGGACTCGAATATCACCTCAACTTCAAAGCCCAGAATGTTGGATTCTTCCTGGATATGCGCAACGCAAGAACTTGGTGTCAAGAGAGAGTGTCTGGTAAAAAAGTTCTCAACCTCTTTGCCTTCACCTGTGCATTCTCTGTCGTTGCCCTGCAAGCCGGAGCAAACCAAGTCGTCAATGTTGATATGCATCGACCCTCCCTGAGCATCGGCCAACGAAATCATACACGCAACCAACTCGATACCCGAAAAGCAAACTTCTTGGGACATGACATATTTAAATCCTGGTCGAAGATCAAAAAACTCGGACCCTACGACCTGATCATTATCGACCCTCCCATGAACCAACACAAAAGCTTTGTCACTGAAAAAGACTACCCCCGTGTGATCCGTCGCCTCCCCTCTCTGCTCTCTGAAAATGGTGATATCCTCGCATGTCTCAACTCCCCCCATCACGACTACACGTACTTAGAAGAACTCTTCCTACAAGAAGAACCTAACTGGAAGCCCCTCTCCTACATCTACCCAGCACCTGAATATCTCGATGTCAACCCAAACAAAGGCCTCAAACTCATCCATTTCAAACAAACAAACCCCATCTAACGAGCCCCTCATATCACACAACACGGAAGGGGTGTGTTCCCCAAAAAGGGGTCAAACCAACTTCCCGTATCTACGAGAGGTTTGCAATACGACGCACTGCTTCATACCAAAAACTCAAAGAAGACAAGGGGAAAAAAAGGTCAAGAAG
>JALTMC010000217.1:1903-6463 GCA_027005175.1 Myxococcales bacterium | reverse complement strand
CCCATTCGCTTTGCGCTTTTGAATGGTCGCACCTGTGATGGTCACTTGATACAAGCCGGGAAGAAATCGTCGCAAGACCTTCGTTTTGGCCTGAACTACCATGATCTCTAGTTCATAAACCTGCTGAAAACGAAGTTTCCAGATCCCACCATTTCGCAGAAGCTCAGGAGGAATCACACTGGGTTTACGAAGCCCAATCGCATCACTTCGCCCGAGATCTTTATCATAAACAGAGATACCAACCTTATCTGTTGCCGATAGAGAAACACGCTCCGTGGTTCCCCACAGTGGACTCAAGGTATTCTTTACAACATGAGTGGTTAGAGTTTGTCCGTTGCTGAACTTCAATACAACAAAAGGGTCGGGCATTTTGGATCCCCGCAAAAACGCCTTGGACGTTTTTGGAGTCATCACAACACCCCAGGTCGATTGGGGTGAAAAGGTTGCCAATCTTTGTGACAAGGTCGACAAGGCGACACGGGTTCCTGGCAAACAGGGGTCCCAGCATCTTTGTTTTTTCTTGACGGGCAAGATTTTGGCCCCAACAACAACAATGCGATAATCTTGTGCTGCCCAAGCCATGGTTGAAGCAAAAAATATCCCTGCACTTATGGCAAATATCATGGAGCACCGCATAACTCTCTCCGTCCGTCTATGTCCGTTTATACCACTACACATGAGTATGGTCACTCAACACCGAAGCATCAAGTCAATCAGACGGATAACCCCAAAGAAAAGACCAGTTTGGGAGAGAATCTTTAAAATACTCCGCCTTACAGGCGGGAAGGCTCCGCCTCATAAGCGGAAAAACGCAAAGGAGGACGTTGGGGTACAGTTCTTTCTTTAGATGCCGGAAGGCATCCGCCCCATAAGCGGGGATGCGAAAGCGACCTCCCCATGAGCAGGAATCCGGAGGCGACCTCCTCACAAGCGGAAAAAACGCAAAGGAGGAAGTCGATAACACCTTGCATATCACATGTGCGAAGATGCGCGGAGGCGACCTCCTTACAACATGTGCGAAGATGTGCGGAGGCGACCTCCTCACAAGCGGAAAAAACACAAAGGAGGAAGTCGGAGTTACAGAGAGTCTAGACATCACCGCCGCTGCGTGGAGGAGGCGGCCCCAGTTGCTCTGTAATTTCGATCAGAGACTTGTGCACAATGAACCGAAGATCATCATCGGGTGTGCCTAATAGACCCATTAAAGGCCCAATAGCGCGTGGGTCGGGATGGTGTGCCAGGGTTTCAGCGACCTTCTTTCGCACAACCATCTCGGGGTCCCAAACACGAGCAATCAGTTTGTCGAGCAACACATCGGTAAGAGGTGGGGGAAACGATGCCAACTGTCCTGCTGCAGTTTCGCGAACACATGCATCCTTGTCATCGAGAGCAGTCTCTAAGGCTTCAATGGTGGCCTTGGAAAAACGAGAGCTGAGAAAGAGACCTTCCAAAGCCTCTTTGCGAAGCATGGGATTGGGACTATAACGAGTTTGGTAAACAAGAGCTTGAAGATTGGGTTTTTGAACTTCAGGAGCAGCTTGCAAATGATGTTGGGAAGAAAGCATTCCTGCCCGCAATTCCTTACAAACCTCACCTTGTGGCGTGTGACGATGCTGCTTTCGCATCCGAGCCACCACTGCCCGCGCCTTCTGCCGATAGGACTGAGCAGGGCCGGACTCTTCCTGCTGCTTTTGCATCGTCTTGACGAAGTCATGACACCCCAAATCAGAGAAAGATTTTTTCTTCATCATATCTTATGAATCCCAGTGCTGTTGTTGTCACCCAACATGACACAGGATTCATCCTCCGTTACTTTGTGTGAAGGTAAACATTCAAAACCAAAACGGCGTTCACCCACGAGTATGATAACAAATTCACTAACATAAATAAAAAAAACACAAACCTTAAATCAACGTTGGACTTTCCATTCCATGCCAACTCTACAACACATGATCACATTTGCATCCTCCGAGTCTCTATGAGAGAACACAATGAAGAGAGGAAAGATTTCTTTTTAAGGTTTTTTTTTTGAAATAACCTCAGTAAACTATCCTCCAAAAGGAACGAACAGAGTTCGAGAAATAGTGGTTCTAGGTTCACCTGAACAAATGAATACTACGACCACTGAACATCTGTCAAGAAAATGACTCCAGTACAGTTCCTGTCTACCTTTTCTCGTTGATCCGAACAGGAATGTCAAAAAAAGGACAGGAGTTGTTCTATGGAATCACTGATTGTTCGCTAAGTCACACAGATTTTCATCAATGGTTTCAGCGAGTAAAAGAGGACGTCGAAAAAGTGAAGCCAGGCAAACATCCTTTTCAGGTCCGTCTCCAATGGCAAGTTGCTCTCCGCACCACGACGAAGCTGTATTGTCCTAGTCCTTCAAAGACTTACCTTCGTTACAACAAAGATCGACAATCTTCAAGAGAGAACCCGGCAACATCAGCTTCCCAAGAGATCCCGAGATCGCCATCCGATCTCAGCCAAACGATGGAAAAGACGAAGGGATCGCAGAGATCGCGATCCCAAAGAAGCTCTCCAATGTGTTGCAACTATGCAGCAGGAGAGCAGCCTCCCTCAACCATCAACTCCAAAGCCCTCGAGATCGCTATTCGTACAGCAATGCTGTGTGACAGCATCATTCCGAGTCAAATTGTAGTGATGAGGCAGCGCTGTTCAGAATCCGTCATGTTCTCGGGGTGGAAACGCAGTTGTATGGTTGGGTTGTCAGGAGCCCTCTCCTATCTCAACCAAGAACTCCCCATTGAGAGGATCTTCTTGGAAGAATCAACCGACCCACCCTCCCCCTTCTCAACAAAACCTGTGCTACATACAGGAAGTCCACAAATACGACTAGAAAGTGGAATTATTTCTGACAAAAATATTGATTTATTCCTTAGAGTAATAAAAGACATGACAGAATCTACAGGAGAGACAATCTCAGGTACAGGAAGATGGATTCTTACACTAACCCTTCCAAGGCAAGGCTCACTAACTCTCCGAGGCATCCAGGGGTCACATCGGGTGAAAGCTATGCTACTATGGGCGAGATCGAGTTTTTTGGAGTGGCAAAAAAATCAGTTTTCAGGAATGGAAGATATCGGACAAGAGCACCTTAGATATGGGGAAACTCAAACATGGGATCGGGCTCGAAAAAGAAGGTGGGAGGTGGACCCGGAGTCTCCATGTATCGAGATCAAGCAAGCACTCCTTGACGAATGGCGTTCATCTCCTTATCCCAAGGCGTGGCAAGTCCGTGCGGAGATGCAGTTCCTCGACCTATCGAGAGATGCCATCGACGGAATCCTACAAGCAGGACGTGCGGCTCTGTATCTACGTTGCAAGCACGCCAACCCCAAAGTGCCAGTATCCGTATGGGGGGAGCTGCTGTATCGATGGCCCAAGTCCCTGGAGCGCAGGGGTGTTCCAGTTCATGCATTAACACCTGAGCGTTATCTCGCGGTAGCATCTCTGTATGGGATGGGTCGATGTCAAAGAGAGGTGCTATGCGATTTGCTGGCGTTTGCGGCCTTGTTCCCAGAGATCTCCGTTCGCCATCTCTTGCGACAAAAGATGGGGGTCACACCGCTGTCGGAGAAAGCCTTGGAGGAAAAGCTACCCCGCTGGCTATCAGGCCCACTTCCCAGGCGCAAGTCTTGGAGGTCACGCGAGAGGTACTGGATGGGCCGAGTCATGACACATCTTCGTGGTTCCTTGCCAGGCTCTGTGGTTCGGTCTTTGGTGCACAAGTACTTCGCAAGCGATCCTCCCTCAGAGTATGATAGGTGTGAGTATCCCCCTCAACCTTACAGGTCCAAGAAGCCGTGAAAGATCGGAATCCGTCTCTCCAAGATCATCAAACAGATGAACAAACCGCCCTGCAACGCTCCAATCCCTCGGAGCATGACAGGTGTGAGTATCCCCCTCAACCTTACAGGTCCAAGAAGCCGTGAAAGATCTGAATCCGTCTCTCCAAGAGCTACTCACACGATACAAGCTCCAGTGGGGGAGCAGGCTGGAGCTAACATTATCTTCCGGTCGCTCCATACAAGGACAGTTGGTCCCTCCACCGGACCACCGGGCTTCAACCCTGTTTTTGTCTCATCCAGACGGTGTACAGTGGGGGATTGCCATCTCTGAGATAAGCTCGATTCGAGAGACGGGTTTTAGCCCCTGGCCTCCTCCAACAGAGTCTGTACAAGTCTGGAAAAATGCAACCCCTCGATTCGAGACTCCAAGCCCAACTTTGGGTCAAGCAAGAGCCCACACCTACCCAGAGCCCTGGCTTCTCCCATCAGGCACCACGAAGCTTCAACCAGAGATATTAATCCTAGTCTCCTGCTCTGAGAAGCAGCTCACGGACACCTTGCTTCAGGAGTTGAATGTACCAAGAGACCGAAGCAACGCGACACAAGGATACAAACATCGATGGGAGCGAGTCGAAGTTCCCTCTGCCAAGCCAGAGAGAGAGAACCCTTGGAGTGGATTGAGCGATCGGATCTGGGAAGCTTTGGAACAAGGAGTCTCAGGGATCGTCATCGTTCATCCCCGCTCTAC
>JALTMC010000217.1:0-1893 GCA_027005175.1 Myxococcales bacterium | reverse complement strand
CTACCATGTTGAGTACAGCCAAGGCCTTGGCTTGGATGTTACAATCTTTACCCATCCCGCTTCTGTTTGTAGGGGTTGGAGAAGAAGGGCGATTGGATTGGCGAAAGGAAAGAATAGACATCCACGCCGCCAGCGTCGCTGCGGTGAAAGCGGATAGTGCAGAAGTCTTGCTGTGTGTTCCGGCTGATGCAACGCAAGAGCAACACCAACTATTAAGGGCGACTCAAACTCTACAGTACCACAGCACTCATCGTTCGGGCTTCGACAGCCCAGGTCAACAGCCTGTCGGTACTTTGACAAAGGAGCACTTCCAACTCCATCGACCGGACTCTCCTCCACGATTTTCTCCAAGAAAGCCCAAAAGATATTGGGGGTGGGCCTCCGATGTTTATGCTCTGCACTTTCATCCAACGATGTCGCTCAAGCAACTCGAATCCCTGATAAGCACGCCCCCGCAGGGGCTTGTCTTGGGGCTCTCCACTCCATCGCTGCTCCCTCCCTCATGGGAACAACAACTTCTACAGTTGGTAGAAATAGAGATTCCGGTCTACATCGTATCAACGACACCAACAGGCCCCACAGCCTTACAGGCAACGAAACAAGGCCGACGCTGGCTTCACCTTGGTTTGCGTGATTTGCCGCCCATTCTGTTTGAAACAGCACACAGCAAGCTCAGCTGGGCTGTCACACAAGCAAAAACTCTTAAGGCGATCGACAAGCTGATGCAGACTTCGATCGCCAGAGAATTTCAAGCTGATGCAGACTTCGATCGCCGGAGAATTTCAAGCTGATGCAGACTTCGATCGCCAGAGAATTTCAAGCTGATGTCGTGGGTTGAAACCCATGACATTACACAAAAATGGGCCTCCTGAGGGGACATACCCTTGCGAGAGACCAACTCGTGCTTTATTCTATTCCATGCACCACGAGGTTTGAGGGGTGGTAAGTCAAGGCCGTCAAGCCCAGCAACAAGACAAGAAGTTTCAATCCATAGGGATAGAGTACAACAAGAGAAAAGATGCAACGACCAGGACACCCAAGTTCACCAGAAATACAGTCACTGCTGGCTCTGCCAACTGCGGTACAAAGGAAAAGCGTAGGTCGCTCCCTCAAATACTGGGCCAACTGGCTTACCCAAGCCCCCCAAGGCCCCTATATCAAGTTGCGCAGGGCTTTGCTATCTCAGGATATCCCTTCACACATCGTTCACCATTTCGTCTGTGACTGTATTGAACGAACCCTATCCCTGTTTGAGCACACTGGCCCCTCTTTACCAACAGAAGTGAGGGAGGCTTTTGCTGCCAAACGATTGTGGATCGAAGGACGCATGAGCTGGGAGAGTTTTCAGGAGCAAATGCTCTCTCCCACCAAAAACATCCTTGATGAACTCAAAGGCTCTCACAACAATCTTCTCCTTCAAATGCTCAAGGGCGCTCTGGAAAACGATCCAACTTTAGCTGCACTCTCCAGCATATACCACCCCATTTTTCCGCAAGATCGACACTGGCAATGCCAGCGTCTCCTCTCCCACCTTCAAGCCTACTACAAACAACTTGAACACCTCGTAGCACTCCTCGACTACCGAGGAAAGATTCTCGACTCTCAGCATCAACACTGGCAGCACACCTTGGAAGATGCTCTATTTGAAAAGTAGGATCTCTTCCCAACCCAAAAAACGTCTCCAACATCACAATCCACTGTGAAAGACGTGTCCAACAATCCACTGTGAAAGACGTGTCCAACAATCCACTGTGAAAGGCGTGTCCAACAATCCACTGTGAAAGGCGTGTCCAACAATCCACTGTGAAAGACGTGTCCAACATCACAATCCGTTGTGAAAGGCGTGTCCAACATCGAGACAGACGTGTTGCATTTGTAGACACGCACACCATG
>JALTMC010000216.1 GCA_027005175.1 Myxococcales bacterium | reverse complement strand
AGGAGAGAAAAGTAAGCGACGCAATCTTTCCAACTCTTCCTCGTTCAAAGAAGTGCTTCGAGCTATCAATTTCGCTCTCATTGCTTTGAGATCCTGACGGCACTCCTCAACTTGCTCCCAAGACTCGCAGGGCTCGGGAGGTCGTGGAAGATGACATTTTTCTTGAGATGAATTATCAGAGACTTGGAACGGTACCTGGACCTCTTCTAAATTTACCTCTAGAAGTTCCTTTGGGATGGATACTGTCCCTCTCAGCCAACTCCGAACTGTATTGATACTATGCCCTGTTTTCCGTACAATTTGGCGTAATGATGTTCCCTTCTTGTGCAGCGCAAAGATTATCGCAATCCTTTCTGCACGCTTGGCTGCATCAAGAGACGTTTTGGTTTTCAACTGTCCGCCCTTTCCCTTGCGTGGTAAAGCTGGTTGCTTTGGAATCAACTTTGCGACTTCTCTCACCGTTTTTTGGGCCGCTTTCACCATCAATCGAGTCTGATGAAACAAACACATTTGATGAGCAGCTTGGGGCCAGACAGCAGCAATCGACTCTGGATAGATTGCTGCACCATCCGTGACAACCTGTTCAGGAGAGATTCCCACATCTGCAAGACGTTGTAGAAACTCGGCAGCTTCTTGCGAACTGACGGAGCCATGTAGGAGTTGATAACCTACAAGACGATCTTCATCAGGATCTACAGCGAGAAGCAACGCCAGCTTCCCTTGATAGACCTCATCAACACACAGCACACCTGAAAAAGAAGAGACAACCCAAGGCTGATAATCTTGCTCCAGTTGGATACTCTCAATATGTGTGCGGCACCGGAGTCGTATGATGGATTCGTTGGGTCTGATCCAGAAATCTCTTGCCATGCGTCGGCTAACGCGACTTATAGCCATTCCATCCTCAAAAACAGAAGCAACAGCGGTTGCAATGACACGATTTGTATAAATAGCCTTTGGGCGCAAGAATGGAGGACAAGCACGGAGATAATGCTCGCAAGAGAGGCAAAGGTAAACACCGACATGTACATCAATAATCGTAGGCATTTAAACTGCAAGATCAAGTGCGACCCGCCTTGTATTCCAAACACGATGTGCTGGTTGTCCGCAACGATCGCACTGGATTTCGTCAGGAGCGTAATGAATCGTCTCAATGGAAAGATGTGTTTGACAGATGTTTGGTGTTGAGGCTGAAAGTTCGTCCAACAATGCGTTCATGCCTGCTTCCTATATTCAGGGCATAATAAATCATTGCTCTACAATACGTTATGCTGTCTCAATGCCAATTGCGGAGTCTCGCCCTCTACCCGATCATAGAAGGCGGTCTGTGACATACGGAAGAGCCAAGTTGGATTTGCTACGACATCGCATGCTCAAATCGTCGTAAACTATGAGTATTCAAAACTGCACCCATCTTCATCAAAATTGCGGGAGAGCCCTACCTTGACACCTACCGGTTGTTGGATCAACGATCCTACACATTACGTGGACTGATACTTCCTCTCAAACAAAGCTATCATTGTACAGCGCGTGGTCCAACAAAGAATGAATGGAGCGAATGAGCTTCTAAGAGAGGGGCGGGAGACTGGTAGACAGAATGACTCTTTTCCATTCAAGCCTGGGATTTTTGAAATTAAGAAGTAAACCTATTGGCAAGCCAGTAATCTTCAGATAATTTATCATTTGTCCAAGTTCACGCTCTCCTAGATGAGTGACGGTTTTTGTATCTACAATGATCTGGTCAAAGACAATCAGGTCAGGGATGTATTCGCCAATCATGACCTTTTTGTAGAAGACACTATAGCGAGGCTGTTGATGGTAAGGAATTTTTTGCAAGTTGAACTCAACAGTCAGAGCATTCTCATACGGCTTCTCCAACAAACCATGTCCAAGAGTATTGAGAACCTCCATTGCACACCCCGTAATTCGATAGACTTCATCGCGAAAAACCCCTTCTTGCTGATTTGTATTCATGACTATTCCTCTCAACTTTTTGACACAGATTTCTGTAAACAAGTTACAAAGACAGCTCTCCCGCAAGCTTCAGACCTGACTCTCTCATTACTGTATTTTCCTAGGAGACTCATACCTTACAGACTAAATGTATCGAATTATATGAAGGAGTAATCATAAGAGTGTCTTCTATCAACACAGCAGTGTCCAGGATTTGAACACAGGTGTATCTGTATCAATGATAGTTTGAGTACCCACAACGTTTGCTCCATCTCATTGCAAAGAAACACCCAGGTCATTCATTTGTGTTTATATGTGTCTATTTGCGGTTCTTCTTCTCAAAAGAAACTCTTGTCGTAGGCTCGGGGGATAGGAGCGATACAGTTTCATGTTACAGGAAAAGACTGCACCCCCTGTCATGGGTCAGGCCAAGAGGTTTTCTCAAAGTATTAGACCAACATCGTCTTGCTTGCGCTGATTACAGGAAGAATTCCGCGCCGGGAAGAAAGAAATGCATCAAATCAAGATGGTCTGTCTACGATCTGGACAGACCCTGTACAAGATCAAGACACTCCTCTATCACACAATCACGAGCGCACGTCCAAAACCATAAAACAACCCAACAACTTCAAACACATAAGAAAGCCCACACAGACTGGCACAGGTCTTGTAGAAGGGACATTATCCAAGAGAAACATCACTTCATAAGGAGGTGATGGAAACTCCCAACCGATAATGTACTCAAGGAGACTGAGCCATGAAACTGAACTTACACCAACAACTTCGCATCGTTTCTCGTCCAACACCCCAAACCCAGCAGTCTGCGACAGCAACAAAAACGTCTTGTCCCCATCAGCATTCGTACCAAGCACAGGTCAATCAGCCCAGCGGATACAACGGTCAAAAGCTGAGTCTGGTAAAAGGCCAATCCAGCGCGAACTCTTATCGAAATCCCTCAACCACACAAGACCCAGAACAAATGCGAGAAGCAGCCTTTAAATTACTCAAGAAACTGCAACAGACGGGAGCTTTGTCCAAAGACCTCTTTGACTTGATGCAACGAGCTTTAACGGGTGGCGGTTCTCCAGTAGCAGCGCAGAGAAATCAGGTTCCAGCAACCCCCATCCAAGAGAAGCCAGCCCCCCAAGCGTCCGCACCAAAAATGCCACCGCCTCCGCCCAAAATGCCGCCGAAGGCTGCGAAGCCGTCAACCCCTGCGCCGAAAGCAGCAAAGCCAGCACCCACAGAAAAAGTGTCCGAGCAAGAAGTGGTGGATATGCTTTGGAGAAATTTTGAGATGTTCGCTTCTGCCTCGGGTGATGGAGACAAAGACTCTATCAGTACCAAAGATCTGGAAGCCATCAGAGACCAACCAGGAGTTGCTGAAAAATACAAAAAGATAGCCCGATTCTTACTCCAAAACAAGGTGGCCTTCAATGTCCTTGAAACTCGAAATGCGTTTGAAGCTCAGGATGGAGTGATCACCAGGGGCGACGTCACAGCAGGAGCCATTATTAAAAATCAAGGCAAGAAGATCTGGGAAGGATAAAAAGAGAGATTTGACTTAGAGTCAAGTTGGATACATCATAGAAGGGAGTATGAACAGATGTCTCCAACGGAAGCTCTTGTAGTCATAAAGGAACACGCCTATTTTGGAAGGAGTTTCATCACCTTCCACGCACAAAACACCTGAAACGATCTCTAGGTGGGAACAGGGACACCGGCTCCCTGAGAGAAGAGCGATTTCCCTCCTGGCTTCGATGGTCCTGGATCAAATGGAAGGTCACACTCAAACCCAAGACCTCCTGCGTTCCCTCCAACAACCACCTCCCCAATCAACGACAAACTATCTCACCGTAAAACTTACACCTTGAGAGCGTTGAAGATCGGGGTTAATGACGACCAGTTGGTAGGTCTTTTTGGTTAAGTTGGTGGTATCGATCACGACCTCCAGAGAGGATGTGGAGCGATAGGTGGTGGGGATGGTTTGGAGGCCCAGCAAGACATAGGCACCTGAGACAAAGTCACGACCTGTGAGTCGGATCGTTCCCTTGGTGCCTTTGGTGACGGAGTTGGGAGAGAGCGAAGTTAATGTGGGGGCTGGTGGTTTGGATATCTTAAAGGTCCAGGCTGGACTGGTATAAGTCTTTCCACTCAACACTGCTCGGTACTGTAACTTGTGGTCACCTGCTTTTAAGCCGGTGGGTGTGAAGTTGCGAAAGCGACAATACGATGATGTGGGTGATGCCACATAGCAGGTCTTTTGGAGACTTTGAATCACCTTACCATCGAGCAGGATGTCTGGATTGGTGACTTGAGGATACCAGTAGGTGCCATACACATAAAAGTATGTAACCAGTCGGCCTGCATAAATCGTAGAAGGTGACACACGGTTAATCAGCGGAGGTGGCGAAGGTGAAACCGTAAAGGGATACACCGAGCTGAGTATTGTTTTTCCGCCAACAACAGCACGATATTGAAGCTTGTGAACACCCACCTTTAATGAAAGAGTAGAAAATCCAGAGAATCGACAATAGGGACTGGAACTTGTCACATAACATCGCTTGCTTGTGGTTGTGATAGCCTTTCCATCCAGGAGGATATCTGGATTGGTGTTCGTTCGGGGCCAGTTCTTTCCATAGACATAGAAAGTATAACTATACCCTGCATAGATGGGAGAAGGTGAGATGCGATCGATAATGGGGGGTTGTGGAGGAGCAACATCAAAAGTAAAGAGAGGGCTTTGCGTTGTTACCCCTCCCTGTGTCGCTCGATACTGTAAGGTATGCTTACCGGCAGTTAGCGCAGATGTGCTGAAGTTATACAAGCGACAAGTTGATGTACTGGTAGAGAGAGAACAGCTCATATTGGAGACCTGTATGGCTTTTCCATCCAACAAGAAGGTTGGCTTTGAGACCGATGTGTTCCAGTTCCGGCCATAAATATAAAAAGGATTTAATGTCTGGTTGGCATAGATAGGAGAGGAGACCCGAGTAATCGCAGGATCTTTGGTATTGACCACAGAGAAAGAATAAGCAGGTGACATCCTACCGTTGGGATTTCGAACCGTGAGTTGATAGCTACCAACCTTCATCTGTGTGGCGTCAATGGTAACTTGAAGTCTTGTACTGCTATTGTAGTTTGTAGCCAGTCCACCAGTCCCCAGAAGGAGAAAGGCTCCCTGGGCAAAATACTTTCCATACACATAGAGCGTCCGCTTGCTACCAACACTCACATAATCGGGAGAGAGATAGCTAATCGTCGGATCGGGTGTTGGGTTTAATGAGTAGGGAAAAGCTAGGCTCTTCTTTCCTGACGTTGGATGCTCTAACTGTATTGTATAACTTCCCGTCTTCATCTTTGAAGAATCGAGTGTGCCCTGAATATAGGCACTGGACCAACTGGAACTAACATAGGTCCTTGTGATCCTATAGTTACTTCCATAGTCTTTGTTGTTTGCATCAAAGATATGGATCTTCGGATTGGCACTGCATGCAGAACCACGGGTGGGACAAAAGTGCAATCCATTGATCTGAAGCGGGGAAGAGATCCCCACCACCCCGGTAGAGGGAGAGAAACTTACGATGCGAGGATTGGGAAGCGCACGTAATGAAAAGGAGAGGAGCTTTGTCTTCTTCCCAGAGGTAGGATGTTCTATCTGAAAAGAATAGCTTCCTTCCTTGAGCTTTGTTGTATCAAAAACCCCCTGAATATAGCCCGATGTTCCCGACGAACTCATATAGGTTCGGGTGATCTTATAGAGGTTGCTGTAATCGGTCTTGCTCGCATCAGTAATGAAGATCTTGGGATTCGTACGACAAGAGGAGCCGTTCACTGGGCAAAAGTGAAGAGCATTGAGTTGCAGGGAAAACGACAACCCTGTAAATCCATACGATGGTGACAAGCTCGTAAAGACAGGATCGGGAATAGGCTTAATCGTCAACGGTACGGGGTTGCTTTTCTCGCCTGAAGGGAGCTGGAATTGAATCTTATACACACCTGCTGACATAGTCGTTTTGTTGAGAGTCCCATAGGCATAGGACGAAGCCCAACCTTTGCGAACAGAGGTGCTTCGTACAACGAAATTTGTGGAATAGTCTTTGCCTTTGGGTCCCTCGATAACGACCTTTGGATTAACCAAGCAGTTGGATGAACTTGAAGTCGGATTTCGGGGAGTGCAAAAGTTTTTCCCATACAAGAAGAGTGTGAGAGAAGACGGACCGACAAAAAGAAAGTTGGGACTGAGACGGTCAAGGATCGGCGGGTCAGCTGGCTTTGCCAGTACAGGAAAGGCATTGCTTTGCAAGGCTCCTTCTTTGGCGACAAAGTAATAGACACCTGGCTTCAAGGAGAAAAAACTCACATTATTGACCGTCATCTGAGTGGAACTATTCCATACAGGAAAGACTTTCTGTTTGTTAAAAGAGAGCTCTGTTTTCTTTGTAAAGCCACGTCCTTTTACCACGATATTGTGATGAGATTGCTCTCTCTCAAAGACACTGGGGGTCACACGA
>JALTMC010000215.1:2160-6469 GCA_027005175.1 Myxococcales bacterium | reverse complement strand
CCATGGGGTGGAAAACGCTTGCCCCTGCTTTGCAAAAGTTCTTTGCACTTCCCATCGAAGAAGATACAAAGGCATCCATCACACGTATCTTTCAGATCTTTGAGTCGCTCTGTCAGCCCCCTGATACAACGCAAGCAGTACCCCAAACAGAGTCGGAGCAAATGGTCGTCTGTCAGCAACTCGCAGAGATCTTGTTCAACACCCTGGTGCGATGGGATCAACGTCCTCCCCTCCAACGCTATAGCTATCAAGCGACCAAAGAAAATCGTGAAGAACTCGTTGTGTCGATGTTTCGTTCGTTTCACAAGCTCCAACGCCAGGACCTGTTGCTCCACTTTTTAGGTCATGCCCTGGAATATCCAAAACAAAACGATCTTCGAGAGGTTCTGGTTCCAGCAGCCAAGCAACTTTATCTCGATATGCTCGATTCTACCGATGATGCAGAAGGGTATATACATTTGCTCAACGTATGTATCGAAAAGCTGCAATGGCTCACTCGAAAACCACCTGCCGAGCCCAAGAGCTGGACACAAAACATAAAGCTGCGCTGCAACTGCAGCGACTGCACGACACTCCAGACATTTCTACACGACCCTGAGCAGCAGGTCATACGCTTTAAGATGGCAAAGAGTTACCGTCGCCACCTTCATCAGATCATCGACTCGCATGAGTGTGACCTGGACCATGTCACCGAGCGTAAAGGAAGCCCGTATACACTCGTTTGTACGAAGAACCGAACAACCTACAAAAACAAATGCCGGATCTATCAAGAAGGCCTCCAACGATTGGAAAAGCTACAAGAGTTGAGTAACTCTATCACAGGCGAAGGATACGAAGCAGATGCTCCCAGTTCAACGCCAAGTATCTTCTCACCAGGACAGTCAGTGATTGTAAAAAAAGGGCTCTCAGTTCCCGACGATCCAACGATAGCTATGGGCGGATGGCGGGGACGTATCAGCACCTTCGTAAAGAACAACATAGACAACGATACGCTAGTAGAGATTGAATGGGATAGCCTCACCCTGGAGCAACTTCCCGAAGAGTTTCTTCAGACCAGTGTGAATGAAGAACTCGATTGGGCAAGGATGGTTTTAACAACCGACGATATTGCCCCCTGCCAACCCCGCGACACCAAAGTCGCTGCTATCAAAACAAGAAAAAAGCTAAAAAAGAAGTTTGGCTAAACTGATTCAACAGATGAATAGGAATACACGAAGAATCTTCTTATGAAATAGAGGATAGCCTCTCATAATCTACTATTACGTTACTATGTGCGTATTCCGCTGATATCGATCACCGAGTAGGGTAGGCAACTGGCGAGGTAACCTGACGGTTCCTTTTCCATCTGCCCCCCTCCGAACCGGACGTGCGAGTTTCCAGGCATCCGGCTCTCCAGTCATTCACTCCGTCTTGTTTCGCAAGGGTCGACCTGCATGAATATTGTTGTGACAGATCCGGCAAAGAACAAGCGTCTTTCTCCGCCTTGCTGCCATCAACTTCACCCAATCTGGCTTTTTCTTACGTCCTTTCTTATTCAAGTCAGCAAGTCTGCGTATATGATGTACCTCGATATTTTCGTTCGAGCCACATCCTTCGCAGGTTTCAGCCAGCAGTCTTTGAAGTAGTTCAGTACTCCCTAACCTTGGTCTTGCAAGTTGTTGGTCTTGAATCTTTACCCGCTCATCCTTTTTGAGTGGTATTCCTCCGAAACGAGCGATGAGAGGCTTTTTGCCTTTTCGTGTTACCACTACCTCCAGGCATTTCCTTGGACCGTACACTGTCATCACATTGGCCCTATATTTCCGGGCCATTTTCGCGACCGTAGACTTAAACTTGTTAGCCAGGGTCTTGAGTAATGAAGACTGCATTGTCCAGCGAAGCTTATCCAACCAATTCAGGTTATCTGCAAGCCTGTAGTATTGCACAAAGCCTCTATATTCTGACTGGTATCGACTCATGATACTGTAGTCTGAATCATGTACCCGCTCGTAACGTTGAAACGGCTTCCCTTTCCTCATGTAGAGGCGACTTCTCTCCTCTACAAAAGTTTTTGGTATTCTCAGTGCAATTCCACCGTTAATAGTTCTCCTACCTCTGGTAAGTTGATTATTACAGTGGTTCACTGATATGTCATATCCAAGGAAGCGGGCTCTTTCAGAGATTGCATGAGTAATCAAAGTTTTCTCCTGGGACAACTCCAACTTGAGTTCTTCAAGTAGGAATGTTTTCAGTCTTTCCTTGATTTCTTTTGCCTCCTCCTTTGGCCCCACAAAACCTAACAGGAGTCAAGTAGCCCAGAGGAATCGCACCTCCAGGCCCTCACAGAACCGGACTTGAAACTCTCGCCTCATCCGGCTCTTACCGTCCAGCTGCTGCCGGTTTTATCCCAAACTGCCACAGAGCAAATAACTTTGTATCTCTGTTCGCAATCCTTCGCAGCCACCTTGCTGCTTTGCGCTCACTACGCCTAAACCGACCTGGATATTTCCTTTGCACCCAAGTTACTAAGGCGCGATTGAGATGTCGTAACGTTTGGACGCACTTCGACCGATAAAATCGTCCGTAATAGTTCATCCATCCCCGTACTATTGGGTTCGTCAATCTTGCGAGATCTTCCAAGGACTGGTTGTTCCTAGTTGCTCCTAGCTTCCATTCTCGTATGGTTTGCCGGATCTTCTTGGCCGCCTTGCTGCTCATCGCTGGTAGAAAGCTCACGAAGAACTTTCCCCACTTATTCCGAGCTAGCCTTGGTTGAAAAGTATACCCCAAAAAATCGAACTTGATGTTATCGTAGCTCCCATCGCGGTCATCGTCTTTACAGTAGACTATCTTTGTCTTTTCTGGATGCAACTCCAGTCCACATTGCTTCAGACGCTCTCTTACCGCTTCAAGAACATAGTTCGCCTGTTTCTCCGTTTTGCAGTGAAGCACCGCATCATCCGCGTAACGCTCAAACTGAATGTTCGGGAACTCCCGCTTCATCCACTCATCAAACGCATAATGCATAAACAGATTCGCTAACAACGGGCTAACTACTCCCCCTTGTGGAGTACCTGCATTTCGTTCCACCAACTCGCCATTCTCTAGCTGTACTGGTACTTGAAGCCATCGCTCCACATACAGTAACAACCATGGACTATCTGTGTGAAACCGAACTGCCTTCATCAGCAGGTTCCAATCCAGATTATCAAAGAATCCTTTGATGTCTAGATCTATCACCCAGTCTGAACGCCAGCACCGCTTCCGACATACCTCTACCGCATCCAAGGCAGACTTTCCTGGCCTGTACCCATAAGAGTCCGGGTGGAATATCGGTTCCACTTTCGGCTCCAGGTACATCTTGGCCACTGTCTGCGCGATTCGATCAGATACTGTCGGAATTCCTAACGGGCGAATTTTCCCATCATTTTTGGGTATTTCAACCATTCGCACCGGAGGTGGAAAATAGCTTCCTGATGACATTCGATTCCAGATCTTATACAGATTTCCTTTCAGATCCTCATCAAACACCGCCAGTGACTCTCCATCCACTCCGGCTGCTCCTCGCTTTCTTCTCACCCTTTTGTACGCTTCCCAAACATCATCTTTGGAAATATCATACAGCTTTGCCTTACTCATCAGCTCCTCCCATTTTTGGTTGACTTATGAGCAAGGCTGAACGGTCCAGCCCCTTTGCTCTGCCCAAATTACCGGGCTTCATCGCTACTACGAGCTGGTCCGCCCCTGTGCTTCGCATTGGTACTCTGCTCCTTGTGGGTCTTCCACTTGGAGTCCTCCCTTTCCATCGAAGCGACAGGTTCCCACGTTCCCTACAAGAGCCTGTTATCGGACTCACGCCACCTTTATGCCGGTCACCACTTGGGCAGTAAACAGGTTTCCCCCAAACTTTGTCCCAGGCCAACGACTGGAGCCTGGTTTCGATGACATTCCTACGCTTTCGACACTTCATCAGTGGTTCACTTTCGTTCGTCTTTCCGACACACACCTGACAAACTCGTGGCTTGCCTTTTCCCCAAACGCTCACTACCAGGGTTTTTGACCCAAGCAGCTTTGGGGCGGTTTGGTATCTGATCCTGCAATCCGATTCCGAGGGGCCAAACCCTCATCTCTTGTACAGCATGGTGCTTGTTGTTCCTCTCTGGTTCAGTTCACACGAAATGGTCATTTGATTCGCTCTTCGTATAAGATGACCGCCGTTACGAAGCCTGGTCCTTGGTCACCAGAGGACCCACCCGGAGTTTCTTTCGTGCTCTTCTGCTCCTGTTGTTGTTTCTGCACCTTCGTGGCGCACAGTCATCCGCATACCGAA
>JALTMC010000215.1:0-2150 GCA_027005175.1 Myxococcales bacterium | reverse complement strand
CCTGGGACAACTCCAACTTGAGTTCTTCAAGTAGGAATGTTTTCAGTCTTTCCTTGATTTCTTTTGCCTCCTCCTTTGGCCCCACAAAACCTAACAGGAAGTCATCCGCATACCGAACATATCGTAACCTTCGATAGATAGGGTCATTGGGAATGCCTGCTGGTAGAGTTCTCCGAACCTTTTCCAACTTCTTGGCTTCTTCAACTCGCCCTATCTTCCTACAGTAGCCAACACGATGACTTGTTCGGACATAGTCGGGATTTGGTGTCCTCCTTCGGCCTTGTGTATACTCTGGGATGAGAATATCTTCGACAAATCGATCCAGTCTGTCCAAGTAAATATTCGACAGAATTGGGCTAACAATTCCTCCTTGTGGAGTTCCACTCAGAGTTGGTTTGTAGTTCCAATTCTCCAAATATCCGGCTTGGAGCAGATTCTGTACCAGGCGGAGAAAACGGTTATCCTTGATGTCTTCTCGCAAAATGTCCAGCAACTTCGATTGTTCGATGTTGTCAAAACATCCTTTGATGTCACCTTCGAGAAACCATTTGGTACCTGACCACTGCTTTTTGATTCGCATCAATGCAGTATGGCAGCCCCGCTCTGGACGAAAACCATGTGATAAGTCTGAAAACTGCGGCTCATAATAAGCTTCCAAAATGGAGCGTATCACGTCCTGAAGCAGTTTATCTGACCATACAGGAATGCCTAAAGGTCTCTTCTTTCCTCCCTTTTTGGGGATATAAGACCTTCGTACCGGCTTCCATCGATAACTTTCACATCGAAGCAACTCGATGATATTACCGATCTTTTCTTGTG
The DNA here is from genome assembly GCA_027005175.1 of Myxococcales bacterium. Taxonomy (GTDB): domain Bacteria; phylum Myxococcota_C; class UBA6777; order UBA6777; family UBA6777; genus M3003. The sequence goes on along the minus strand of JALTMC010000215.1, from coordinate 1,331 downwards.
ACATTCCGTCCACAGTTTCATCCGTTGTTCCCTTAGTCATGGCTCCATCATTACGATAGATACGACTGTAGGAATCCAGGAACAGGCTTGGATTGTATAACTGTCGATAGACATCATACAATGGCAAGCGTTCTTGACCACGCTTACGGATGATACCCAAAACTGTTTCGGCTTCACGCATCTCGCGCACCTCCCTTATCTGAGTATCGAATGACCTGTCTTCCTTCGCCATGTAAGTAGCTTTCCTACTCTCAGACTACTATGAAGACTCCGTTACCATAGGACTCTCGTCCCTTAGGCAATCCCATGCTTTACCAAGATGACACGTTCTAGCAGAGGTTAGGTGCTCCGTTCGTTCCTTAGCCAAGTTCACTACTTGTCGTCCTGACCCGTGGAAGTTTTCAACACCTCGAATTCATGTGTCGAAACAGGTCAGCGTCGTTGTCAAATGCCCTTCCGACGGGAGCTTCCGTTCCCCGACTGGAACTGGAGTTCAGGCAGTCTAGCTTTCACCTTACTCTGCAAGCCTTGCGGTGCGATAGTTTCGGCATTTTCTCTCCATCCACCGCTTTACCAACATGCTCTTTTCCCCTTTGCTTTTCAGCTCCAGGTAGGTTGGTTAGCTTAAGTACCTCCTTCCAAGTATCCCGCTACCTGTGGTAGCGATGTCATTATAGCTGTCATGGCGCACGTCCGAAGGAAGTCGATCACCCATTCCGATGATTCCGATCACTTGTTCCGAACGAAAGCGATCAATTTGTCGGAGCGAAGCGACGCTGGATTTTTATTCAGTAGTTGAAACTTCCTCTTCTGTCAATCTTGATTTTTTCTTCCTCATCGACTCCCCGGTCAGTTCGATCCGATAGGAGTTGTTAATGACACGATCGAGAATTGCATCTGCGATCGTTGGCTGACCAATCAGCTCATGCCACTCTTTGACTGGAATTTGGGAGGCAATCAATGTGGAGCGATGCCCTACTCTATCTTCGAGCACTTCAAACAGCTCATTGCGTTGTTGTGCATTCAGACCTGTCAAGCCCCAATCATCAAGTACTAACAAGTCTGTTCTTGCTAGCTTTGACATTAGCTTTGGATAACTCCCATCTGCTCGGGCTAACAGCAGCTCTTGAAAGAACCGTGAAACTCGAAAGAAAAGAGCACTGTACCCTTCCCGACAAGCTTTTTGGGCCAATGCACAACAGAGATACGTTTTATCCCACGCCAGTCGAGCCAACGATGACAAGGTTGTGATGGTTTCGCAGCCACTCACAGGTGGCCAGACGAGCCATAAGAGTTCTGTCCAATCCCCTCTTATGACGATAGTTGATGTC
>JALTMC010000214.1 GCA_027005175.1 Myxococcales bacterium | reverse complement strand
GGTAATCACTGCAAGCGACGTAAATCGAACACTTTTCTCTATTTTTTCAGCCACCAAGCCATTGCTTCGGCAACGATCCGCAGCCTCGCAATAGCCCTTTTTAAAAGACAACTTCAAGTACCGAACAGCCTGCATCTTCATATAGTTTTTTTGTCCCATACTTCGGGACTTACGGCTCATCTGAATATAACTTCGTGCTGCCTGTCGCAAAAATCGATCTTTAAACAATCCCGCATCCTTGCGCCATATTGCATGTTTGTCAACACCTCGAAACAGCTTCAAGTAGCACTGTGCAGCACGTTCGTATTGAGCGGTCTTTCGCAGAGAAAAGCAGACACGGGTTGATGCTTCGACCTGACCCGGAGAAACTCCAAGCCAAAAAGCAAATACCCCCAAGCAACTCAAACCTGACAAAGACTTTAAACACCACATATCATCTATCCTATCACCCAGCCTTCTCCACAACACAATATATCGATATTGCGATACAGGGTTTATGTAAGTAAAGGTACGGCATGGTTCTTCAACGCTTGAACAATCTGCGTCAGGATCGCGAATCCTATAACTTTTGCATATGGAGAAGAACCTCGCGAACTCCACCCCACGTGATTCTATTCGTTGCGAGGAAAAGAAGATCCAAGTATCATGTGATGTTAGGGCGTAATCGATCGGAGAAAAGCAGTGGAGCCTCATGCAATCACTTCGATTTGTAGCTAATTTTTTTGAGTTCAACCCAGGTAGCCATAAAGGCGACGATCTGCTTGGGCTTGGTGATCGCAGCGATTTCAGCTTTAACATCTTACTTTGTCGTATAGGTCCATCGATCCGTACGAAAGGTTGACGCAGGGAATCCAGCTTGATTGAAGAGGTTGTGAATGGCATCTTCTCGCCACGCCAAACGCGCGGCCACTGGTTTTTTAACCTTGGGTGACCACACTTCTACTGTTTTCCCAACAATCTTAGCCTGCGCTGGATAGAACTTTCGATTTTTCCCAGCGATGATAAACTGCTTCAGTGTTTTCCCTCGCATCACCAGGCCTTTTCCAACATGATCAAAGGATAAGATAAGACGATGACCTCTCCTTTTCATCGAGCGATAGATGGGGCCAGAAAACTGGACCTTTTGGCCGTATGCTTTTGCCAAAGCAGCCAGATACAAACGTCGCCCAACTTCTCGTTTACGCCGGGGATGAATATCGGACAGATTGGTGATGTCATGTGTGCAAACCATCGCTGTGTGTGGGACCTTACGCCAAGTTTCGACTTGGGCTTCACATAGTTTGTTGTAGAGATCAGGAGGTCTGTGTTTGTATCGAAAAGGCGCGATCTGAACAAACAAAAATGGGAAGTCTCCCTGCTTCCAACGTTTTCGCCAGGAGCCAATCAGCTTTGTCATCAAATGTCGGTATTGTGCATGACGTCCTATGTTGGATTCTCCCTGATACCAGACGACTCCTCTCAAACCATAGGTGAGAATGGGCGCGATCATCCCGTTGTACGACGCAGCGGGGCTGTTGCGATGCCAGGCAGGTCCTGGCCGTCTGGGCCGGGCAGGAGCACGTCGCCGATGAAGTCGCGCCCTTCGCCTGGCCTGACGCCACCGCATATAAAGACGAAGGTAGTACGAATACATGCGACGACGTTTACGCTCCCAGCTCCTCTGTGCAGACAAAACCCATCGCAGTCGAGGGGAGGATGCCAGCACGTCACGAGGGGTCCAGGACTCTGCTCGTGTTCCCCCCACCGCCGAACGAATCAAACCAACAGGCACGCCTAGCTTCTTCTGTAAGTAGTGACCAAAATAGAAACAAACTGCAGAAAAATAACGAACGGACCGAGGTTTCGCAGCAATCCATCCTCCAGAGCAGTGGCTTTGAGGTGTCCGACTTTTCGCCAAAGAAACAGAAAACATCCGAATGCTTGGATTGTTTATCGTTTTGAGAAGGCGTGGTCCGTGCAGAGTTCGAACCATCGACACCTGCATATTCGACTGTCCACTGCAAAGCCAAACCTCTCCAACAAGGATATCCTTGAGTACAATTCGATTCTTCGCACCTTGGATCGTCATGGACCGAGACGCACCTGTCTTCAAAGGCCGCAACATCACACGCCATGAACCAGCCTTCGTTGCTCTCACCACATGCTTCTGTCCGGCGAATCTCAATGTAACTTTTTCCCCAGCCTTTGCCCAACCCCACACGGGAACAACCTTCCCTCGTTGAAGCACCATATGATTCGAAAAGATCGAGGGCATCCGAACTGTTGCGACAGCTTCGCCAGAAAACAACACTACAGCCCACAACATAACATGGGCGATACAAAAAGACAGAGCGCAGGAGACACGCCCGAGCCTGAAAAAGAAAGGAACATTCTGCTGTAAGCGGGAAATACGGGTACCTGTTCCGTCAGGTTTGCTTTGGCGTTTTGACGAAAGAAGACACGGCTTCGAGACCAGCTCTGTTCCCTCGTTGCATCGGCTCGGATTTTCCTCACTTATACGACGAACAATATGGATCATCCGGGTTGGCTTAACCATGGGTTCTCTCCTGTGGATGTGTCAAAAGCGTATCCTTTGGTAAGATCTACAAATTGGGACGATAGATTTCAAGAACAAACCTTTCTTTTCTTTCCCTGTGTTGGTAGAGGATCTTCCGTCGTTGAGAGGAGATCTTTTGGTACAGCACCTTAATCACAATCCGTTTTCCTCGCAAAAAGAGGCGTTGCTTGTGAGGGAGTTCTTGAACTCGGAGGGTCGAGGAGAGCAAGCCTTTCTGCACAACATCCACAGGCCATAAAACAAGCTGCATCAACGCCAGAAACTTTCTTGCAGACAGAGGCAATCGAAATCCTGGAGAGGGTTGGTACGAGAGCTTTCCCTTTCGCAGAATTAGCAAAAATAATCGACGCCCGATGGGAGAGACTCCTGCGATCACGATCGAATGATGTTGGGCCTCCAACTTTGTGGTGAGAACAAAGGACCGACCCTGAACACGACCGTGAATACGATGAAATTCAGAGAAGCTCTGTTGCAATGTCTGCGTAGACTGAAGTCGATAGCTTGCAGACGAAGCGATCAAGATATGCTGTGAAGAGCAACCCAATACCCCAAACAAAAAGCCAAGAGAAACCATCCGTTGGAGACAGCTCCGATTCAAAAAGAAACCCTTCTGAATATAGTGAGACATGGAGTCACCTTACCGAAACTGTTTTTGTTCAGAGGAGCTTAACTTGCCTGGTTTTGTTTGGATATGATGTATTGTGTATATTGTGGAGTCACCGTTGCTTTCCACGATTTGAACACGTTGGATGGTCTGTGTTCCCTGCAAAAGCACATAGCCAATAAAGCGTTTGATCTCCCTACGCTTGGGAAGCAAACCCAGAGTCCATGATTGTGGTGTTCCCGTAACGTGTAGCACAAACATCTTTTGGAGCTGTTCGATGTCCACAGAGATGATAGAGATAAAGATATGGGCAAGGGTGCGAAGCAGTGATTTGGATCCTGCCGACGCAGTCGTTTTTCCGCTTTTGGGGTCTTTCTCTACAAGCTTCTTTGGTGTCAGTACAATCGCGGAAGGAAATGGGGTTAGAGTTTTCCAGTACACACCGATGCTACGGGCAAAGAGAAAGGTACCACGAGCGATTAAAGGCCGCGTTAAAGCTTTGATGTATTTTTGCTGAAGAAACTGTGCTCGAATCACTCGAACCGATCGCAACTGTAGTGAGACCTTGTTCAAGAGTTTTTGATGTTGCTTGGTTCGCACAGGCGAAGCAAAGACAGCAGGCCGTGATGTGGCTGCCAAAGCAAAGGAAGAAGGCAGACAAAGGAGAAGAGATATCCAAAGACAGATTCGCATCATCCCTCCGGCAGACGTTTGAGAATGAGAGAGGTGTTCACACCACCAAAGGCAAAGCTGTTGTTCATCACATACTCATGTTGCATGGAGCGGCCTGAGCCGGTGATGTAGTTGAGTTCAGCACAGCGAGGGTCAACATCAATGAGATTGAGATTGGGGGCATACCAATCCTGGTTCATCATTAGGGTGGAGAGCATCGTCTCGAAAGCCCCTGAGGCACCGAGGGTATGGCCTGTATATCCTTTAATCGAGCTGATCGGAACACGAGAACCAAACACTTGGTGGGTGGCTTGTGATTCAATGATATCACCGATCTCGGTTGCGGTGGCGTGGGCATTGATATAGCCAATCGCTTCGGGAGCAAGCCCTGCATTTTCAAGCGCACCTTCCATGACACGTGTCATGGCGAGAGCATCCGGTTGAGTGACATGGGTTCCATTGGAGTTGGTGGAAAATCCAACGACCTCGGCGTATATGTGTGCGCCACGAGCTTTGGCGTGTTCGTACTCTTCGAGAATCAAGGAGGTTGCCGCCTCCCCAACCACCAGACCATCACGTCTCTGGTCAAAAGGTCGAGATGCTTGCTCGGGTCTGTTATTCTGGGTACTGTAAGCAAACATAATATCAAAGACACCAACCTGGGCTAGAGAGAGTTCTTCGGCACCACCGGCAAGCATCATCGTTTGGTAACCATGCTTGATGGTTTCATACGCATAACCCAACGCCTGGCTCCCTGAAGTACAGGCACTCGATGTGGGGATCATACGACCGGTAAGCTTGAAATAAATGCTGATATTGGCAGCACAGGTATGCGCCATCATTTTGACATAGGTTGTAGCCTGAAGTGTGTGCAGTGAGTGTTCTGTCTTGACTTGCCCCATTCGAGCGATGGCATCCATTCCTCCGGCAGAAGAGCCATATGCGACACCCATCTTTTCTTGGATTTGAGGGTCATCGAGCAAACCGGCATCCGAGAGAGCCCACTCACTGGTGACAGTAGACAGCAAAGCCACACGTCCCATGGTTCGAGTTTGTCTTCGCCCCATCAGTTTGGGTTGTTGAAAATCCTCAGCAGGTGCGGCGAGACGTGTTTGAAGACCCGGGATATCTTCCCACTCTGCCATACGAGCCACTCCACCTTTGCCCTCGCGCAATCGACCCATCATGGTATCAACATCACAGCCAATCGGTGAGATCGCAGCCATACCCGTGATCACAACACGCCGCGTCATTACATCACCCCTCCATTGACAGAGATCACTTGACGAGTGATATAACCCGCTCCTTCCGAACACAAGAAACGCACCAGTGAAGCCACTTCTTCAGGCTGCCCCACTCGCCGCATCGGGATCTGTTTGGCTACGTCTTCCTTTGGGAGATGCCCCATCATATCTGTGTCGATGTAGCCAGGTGCAACACAGTTGACGGTAATTTTGCGTTTCGCCAGCTCCAGAGAGAGAGCTTTGGTTGCGCCGATAATACCGGCTTTTGCGGCACTGTAATTGACTTGACCTCGATTGCCCATCAATCCTGAAACAGAGGCCAGTGTTACAATTCGTCCACCCTGTCGGGTTTGAATCATCGGCATGACTGCCGGACGCAACACATTGTAAAATCCGTCCAGGTTGGTGTGGATTACGCTATCCCACTCTTCCGCACTCAAGGAAGGAAATGCTTTGTCTCGTGCGATCCCGGCATTGAGAACCACACCGTAATAGGCACCGTTTGCTGCGATATCTCCTGCAATACGCTCAGCACACTGCTCTCGGTCTGCGATATCAAACCGAATCAGCCGACACTGTCCCCCCACATCCATGATCTGTTGTGCTGTCTCTTCGGCAGCGGCTTGTTGTGTTCGATAATGCACCAGGATATCGAACCCATCTTGGGCCAACCCGATAGCAATCGCACGACCAATGCCGCGACTGGCCCCCGTCACCAAGAGGCGAGGGCGTTGTTCGTTACCAGATGTCATCAGAAAAAAACCTCTTATCACACGCTTTTTTGACTTGGCTGATGTTCTTGGGAACCCATACGTACTCGACACATTCAGAGTGAGCTGACAGGGTCGTCGAAAGATGCATTGGGGTGAGAGGGTCGGTATACATTGATCTGCCCCTCCATGAGTGGTGTCTGCTGGTGTTTCTTTGCATCTGTGATCGTGCAGTGAAATACGCCCATTCCGTTATAGTCATACACCCGAGATGCGGTGATCGTCAATTGCTGACCGGGCTGAAAGGCATCCACTTCAAGATGCATACGACGAGTTCCCAAAAGAAAGCCCATCTCCAGAGGTTCTCCCACAAGTCGTCTGCCAATCCCAAAAAAGGCAGAGACCGTTTGGGCCATATACTCCATTCCCACATAGGCTGGAACCAAGCCCTCCTCATTGTGAAACAGAGACCAAGCTCCCACATGAACGGAACAAGTAACGGAGTGTTCGGGTTCATAGGCCTGAATCGCATCCAGCAAGACCATCTGCCCTTGGTGTGGAATCACCTGACGAATCGAAAACCCCTGCCAGGAGGGAGGCGTGAGACTCATGCTCGAACTCCTACGATCACCGAACAGTTATTACCACCAAAGGCAAAGGAATTGCTCATCAAAGCCATCGCAGAGCGGCGTGTCAGACTTGCGCCCCGCGAGGTGAGAT
>JALTMC010000213.1:4411-6533 GCA_027005175.1 Myxococcales bacterium | reverse complement strand
ATCAAAGCAAGCCGTGGTTGGGCTACAGTAGGCAGGCAGTGACTTGGTGTAGAGGGCGGCTTTGGTGCTGAAAATACAGGTGCCGCAAGCCTTGTTCCCATCGATGGTTCCGTCACAATCGTTGTCAATACCGTCACACTTGGTTTCGAGTTGTTGGTAGCTCTTGCCATAATCTCCAGCAGAGCAAGCCAACCAACCTTGTTTGCCACCACAACGTTTGACAGCACCGATACATACACCTTTTTGCTTACTGCATTTGGGTGGGGTGAGTCCGTCATCCACTTTGCCATTGCAGTCATCGTCTCTACCGTTGCAGGTCTCTTTTTTGGGCCGGACTTCTCCGACGCATCGACCAAACTTGCCAGCGGTACAGGTTGCTATTCCATCCTTACAGGGAGTCTTGTTGCGTGTTTTTGGCTCTCCTGTGTAGCAGGCTTTGGTCATCTTATCGACTGTGCCATCACAGTCATCATCAACGCCATTGCAGGTTTCTGTGCCAGGTAGGACCTGACCGACACAGGTGCCCCATTGACCGAACTTGTCACACGTTTGTTTGCCTGTTTTGCAGATGCCTACCTCGGCAGTACCTTTGGGGCCCGCATAACAAGAGCGGATTTTGCCGGAGAGACATTGGCAACCTTCATCGATTTGGCCATTGCAGTTGTTGTCTTTGCCATCGCAGATCTCGGGTTGAACAAACTTTTGACCGATACAGATAGTGTTTTGACCGTTGTTGCATTGACGAGTACCGTTGTTGCATTCTCCTTTGCAGTTGAATCCCCCTTTGCCGTTGGGAATGCAGCCTTTGTCTGTGGCGGTGTAGCACTTCTCCGAGTATCCATCGATCGTGCCGTCGCAGTCATCGTCTTTCTTGTTGCACGTTTCTGTTGTTGCGGCGAGTTCACCCGCACACGTGCTCCAAACTCCACCGATACAGGCTTGTTTGCCTGAACGGCAGGGCTTCGTGCATGTGTAGCCGCCTTTGCCATCGGGTTTGCATCCCGTCTTGGCAGAGTAACAGGCACGAGCAAGCTTTTCATCGACAGCTCCGTCGCAGTCGTTGTCGATGCCATCGCAGACCTCTTTTTTGGGAACACTTTCGCCGAGGCAAGCTGTCCATTTTCCCTTGTTGCAAGTTTGAGCACCAGAGCGACAGTTTCCTTTGCCTTCTGTGCCGTTGGGGCCGGAGTAACAACGACGTGAGAATCCATCAATGTTGCCATCACAGTCGTCATCGATACCGTTGCAGGTCTCGGTTCGGGGTGTCTTTTCACCCAAACAAGGTCCCCATTTTCGACTGGTGGTGCAAGCTTGCTTCCCTGCGCGACAAACTCCTTTGCCTTTGCTTTGAGGGGGGCCTGAATAACACTCACGAGTTTCTTTGGGGACACACTCACAGCCTTCATCTGCTGAACCATTGCAGTTGTTGTCCACACCGTCACAGACTTCTGTTTTGGGTGTGACTTGGCCGATACAAGGGGTCCATTTGCCTCTGCGGCAGCTCTGTCGTCCAGGGCTGCAAATCCCTTTTCCCTGTGTTCCTGGGGGGCCACTGTAACAGGTGCGCGGTGCAACTTTTTCATCGATCTGGCCATTGCAGTTGTTGTCTTGGCCGTCACATACTTCTGGCTTGGGGGTGATCTCTCCTTGGCAGGGGCCAAGTTGCCCGTTGGCATCACAACGTTGTTGGCCTGATTTGCAAGTGCCTACCCCCTGTGTGTTGGCCGAGCCGCTGTAGCAGATACGGATCTCACCGGGGCGACAGCCACAGCCCTCATCGACTTTTCCATTGCAGTTGTCGTCCTGACCATTTTTGCATCGTTCGCTTCGGCTAGGCAGAATCTGACCGATGCAGGAACCCCAACTACCGCGAGTGCAGCGTTGCTGGCCCGCTCGACAAACGCCCTGTCCAAGAGTGGGCGGGGGGCCGGTATAGCAGCGTCGAGGGAGAACATCGTCCACTTTTCCATTGCAGTTGTCATCCCGACCATTGCATATCTCTGTGCTGGGTAGGATTGCTTCTTCACAAGGACCCCAGAGTTGGTTGATGCAAGTCTGACGACCGGAGCGACAGCTTCCCACATTGTTGGTGCCACTGGGACCAGGGTAGCACGTGCGTTGT
>JALTMC010000213.1:0-4401 GCA_027005175.1 Myxococcales bacterium | reverse complement strand
TCATCAATGAGGCCATTGCAGTCGTCATCGAGGTTGTTGTTGCATTTTTCTTCGGTGGGGACAACTTGCCCCTGGCAATCGCTCCATTTGCCTTTTTGACAGAGCTGCGTGCCTGACGCACATTCACCGATGCCATTGGTTCCTGATTGACCCGTATAACAAACGCGAGACTCGCCTTCTGTGGTGCAGTTTGCTCCACCATCTGTCGTTGTCTGTCCGCGCTTGATGCATCTCCCTATGGTGGGTTCGCATACAAGATCGCCAGGGCAGTCACTTTGGTACTGGCACTGAAAGTTCCCTTCATTGAGGGATGGTGCAAAAATACAGGCAGACATACCTGCGATTACAATGACAAGAAGACCACAAAACCTCAACCAACGTATCATACTTTTATTTCTCCAATAAACTTCCAGGCATCTCTACGAAGCCTCTCGTGCTAAGATAGCACTCTCAAAGGGGGTTGGCAATTATGTAATTGTCAATGTTATGCCTTGTCTCTACTGTTGCTGTGGCTGTGAGCTTTGTGATATGCTGACCCCTGTGTGAAATATACCCTCTGGGAAGGTCAAAGAGAGTGCTTGAATTTTTGGTGATTGCATGGACTTGTTGTGTGTGTAACATCCTAAGTTCGTCCGATATACATTGTTGTGAGGGGAGTGTTCCCCCTTTGAAGGAGAGTTTGTATGCTCCATTTTGGGTTGAGTCCAGAGCAAAAAGAGCTGCGCGACTCCGTGCGACGGTTTGCTGAGAATGAGATCTGGCCTCGCGCGATCGAGTTGGATGAGAAGGAAGAGTTTAGCGTTGAGTTGACGCAAAAGATGGGTGAGTTGGGCTACTTTGGACTGTTTGTCTCCGAAGAGTACGGTGGCTCTGGGCTGGATTATATCTCTTATATCATTGTGGTAGAGGAGATGGCTCGTGTGGATGGCTCTCATGCCGCGACCGTCGCGGCAGGCAACTCTCTGGGGATCGGTCCTATTTATTACTTTGGTTCGGAGGAGCAGAAGCAGAGGTGGCTGCCTCGGCTGTGTTCGGGGCAGGGGCTGGCAGCCTTCGGTCTGACAGAGGCCGACGCTGGCTCTGACGCAGGTGGCAGCAAAACCAACGCCAAAAAGATCGATGGTGGTTGGGTGATCAATGGCAGTAAGACTTTTATTACCAACTCATCCAATCCCATGACGGATGTGATCATCGTTCAGGCTGTGACAGGCGAGAAAGAGAATGGGAAGAAAGAGTACTCTTGCTTTTTGGTGCCAGCAGACTCGCCGGGGCTGACAGCGAAGCCGATTCACGGCAAGCTGATGTGGCGGTCCTCCGACACAGGTGAACTTTATTTTGACAATCTTGAGGTTCCTGACGATGCTTTGTTGGGCAACCAGGGTGATGGATTTCGTCAGATGTTGTCCACATTGGATCGGGGGCGTTTGAGTATTGCTTCGATGGGAGTTGGCGGAGCGCAAGGAGCTTATGAGTTGGCTCTCAAGTACGCTCAGGAGCGCAAGCAGTTCGGTTCACCCATCTCTAAATTTCAGGCCATAGCCTTTAAATTGGCCGATATGGCTACGGAGATTGAGGCGGCCAGGTTGCTGAATTATCAAGCATGTTGGTTGTGTCAGGAGGGGAAGCCTTACAAGAAGGAAGCCGCCATGGCAAAACTTTTTGCCTCTGAAGTTATGAAGCGTGTGGCCACAGATGCCGTACAGGTACATGGAGGTTATGGCTTGATGAAAGAATATCACGTAGAACGTTTCTTTCGTGACCAAAAACTTCTGGAGATCGGGGAGGGAACCTCAGAGATCCAAAGGCTCGTGATCTCACGTTGTATCGGTTGTTAGTGAACCAAGGATAGGCAGGCAAATAAGGCATGAACAAACCAGCCATTGGTATTGATTTAGGAACCACGAACTCTTGTGTTTCGATTGTGGAGGATGGTGTCCCCAAAGTCATCCCCAATTTATGGGGGGATCGGATCCATGCGTCGGTTGTTTTTTTTCCAGGTGACGATCAGGTCGTGGTTGGGAACGAAGCCAAGCGACAAGTGATCCTCAACCCGGATCGGACCATCTGGTCGATTAAGCGCATTATCGGTCGAAAGAGCTTCGCTTCTGAAGTGAAAAAAGCCCAGAGTATGTGTGCATATCGGATCGTAGAGGGTGCCAATTATGGTGTCCGGATTGCGATCGACGAGCAGATGTTTTCTCCAGAAGAGATCTCTGCATTTATTCTTCGTGAGATGAAGATGCTCGCGACAGAGTATCTCGGTGTGGCCATCGATGAAGCTGTTGTTACGGTACCTGCTTACTTTAACGACAACCAACGCCAAGCTACTTTGGATGCGGGCCGTATCGCGGGGCTGAAGATCTTACGTATGATCAACGAGCCCACTGCTGCGGCACTGTCGTATGGATATGGTCGAAACCTGCGACAGCGTGTGGCGGTCTACGATCTTGGTGGTGGTACCTTTGATCTGTCCATTCTTGAAATCGATGGTGACATCTTTGAAGTGTTGGGCACTTCAGGTGACTCCTATCTCGGCGGTGACGACTTCGACTTTCGGCTGCTATCCCATCTCGCCGATCGATTCCTCGAAGACTTTGGGGTTGATATCCGCAGCAACAAATATAGCTTGCAGAAACTGCGTGAAGCCTGTGAAGAGGCGAAAAAACTGTTCTCTTCTCATGATGAAGTTTTGGTATCGATCCCTGATATTATTGAAGATGACATGGGGGCGATGAAGCTTGAGTACCTCGTCACTCGTGAAGAGTTCAACGGTCTGGTGATGGATCTGGTCCAGCGCAGTTTCCGTGTTTGTGACGAAGCCCTACATGCGGCACGTTGTACGGTTCAAGACCTTGATGGTGTCATTATGGTGGGAGGCCCCACGCGACTACCTATCGTACGTGAAGCCGTGGGCTACTACTTTGGCCTGGAGCCGGATACCTCACTCAATCCCGACGATGTGGTTGCGTTGGGTGCAGGGATTCACGCTGCGGGCCTTAAACAAACAGGCTTCAATACCGACGCAACGGCACCCCATCAAACTGTGGGCGCTCATCTTCTCGATGTCACGCCACTGTCTTTGCAGATCGCAACGGTTGGGGGCTACACCGAGTCCATCATCGAGCGCAATACTCCTATCCCGATCGAGCGCTCTCGCATCTTTACCACCGTTCGCGACGGCCAGGACCGAGTCCATCTTCGAGTGTATCAGGGCGAATCCAACCGCGAAGAAGAATGTACCCTCTTAGGTGAGTTTATCTTTTCTGGATTCCGTGTGGCCAACCGCGGTGATGTCAATATCGAGGTTGTTTTTGCGATCGATGCTTCCGGCCTGGTTCATGTCACCGCACGTGACTTGGAATCCGGCAAACAACAACAAATCACTCTGACCATGTCGAGTGCGTTAACAGAATCGGAGATCCAACAGATGATGCTTCGTGGGGATGGGATCGTTCCTGTAGCCTAAGAAGATTGGGGTTCAGGCTGAGGAAGCTTAAGGGATTGGGGTTCAGGCTGAGGAAGCTTAAGGGATTGGGGTTCAGGCTGAGGAAGCTTAAGGGATTTGGGCTCTGCCCCAGACTCTGAACTTTCTTTTTATTCTGTATGGCAAACCGCTTCAAAATGTTGTACGTTGTTAAAGTGTCGATTTTGAGTCAGAGGAGAGAGTAGATTGGAGTTATCGCAATTGATGGCAATTGCTGCCAGGATTGACCAACTCAACTATTACCAGCTTTTGGGGCTTTCGCGAGAGGCATCATTTTCTGAGATCCGTGGTGCATATCACAAGCGTGCTCGGTCCATTCATCCCGATCGCTTCTTTGAGTTTCCCGATCCGGAGATACGTGTCTCGATTGATCGTATTTTCAAGCGTGTCGCGGAGGCATACACCGTATTGCGCGATGATGAAAAGAGAGAATTTTACAACCAAGGGTTGGAGGCAACTCCACCGCGGATGCGCTTTACCGACAAAGATCAACAAGCCTTGTTGCGATCGAAGAAAGCGATCACTGGAACCACTCCACAGGGCAGGAAATTTTATGAAAAAGCCCAAACACTCTACGAAAAGAAGCAAGTGAAGATGGCCATTCAGTCACTGCGAATGGCTTGCACCTTTGAGACCAACAACTCCCATTTTCAAACACTCCTCGAACAGTGGGAAGATGAACTTGCACGTGCTAACAGCTGAGGTCATCCCTCGTCATTTCCGATCCATTGCAACGTTCCAAGGGGCTGGTGTCTCTTGGGAGAAGCAGGGGTGTGGAGTCACACCCAATTCATGTGTTGAGCGCATGGATGTTTCTTGTACGTTCGGTCGCTTGGCAGATCTTACTTTTCGAAGGTCGTGAGTTTGTTCTTTCCAAGTGGCTTTGGTCAGTCATTGTTTTGAACCAAAGGAGAAAA
>JALTMC010000212.1 GCA_027005175.1 Myxococcales bacterium | reverse complement strand
TTCTAGGACCTACCGGTGTAGGAAAAACAGAGTTGGCCAAAGCTCTGGCCTCCTTTCTATTTGACGATGAACGAGCCATGGTTCGCATCGATATGTCCGAGTTTATGGAGAAACACGCAGTCTCCAGACTCGTCGGACCACCTCCTGGATATGTGGGCCATGAAGAAGGTGGACAACTCACAGGAGCTGTTCGACAGCGTCCTTACACCGTTGTACTTTTCGATGAAGTCGAAAAGGCACACCCAGATGTCTTCAATATCCTGCTACAAGTCCTCGATGATGGACACTTAACCGACGGACAAGGACGAACCATCGACTTTAAAAACACGGTCCTGATCCTCACATCCAATCTCGGCGCAGAGCATATCCTGGATGACACCATCGCCAGCAACCCCAAACAGCTACAGGCGATCATTCAAGAGCAGCTGCTGTCCTGCTTTCGACCCGAGTTCCTCAACCGAATCGATGAAACATTGATCTTTCAACGCCTCTCCTTTGAAGCCATTCAAAAGATCACTGACATTCAGTTAAAACGCCTACAAACCTTACTCAAAGAACGTTCCCTCGATCTATCTTTCACACCTGATGCCAAAGAGTGGTTGGCCAAAGCTGGATATGACCCAGCTTTCGGCGCCCGACCCCTTCGACGTGCGATTCTACAACTTGTACAAAACCCCCTCTCCATGGAACTCTTGGAAGAACGGTTTCCTGAAAATACAACCATCCTCGCTGATGTAGACGAAAACAAAGAGCGGCTGCACTTTGCACCGGCACCCCCCACTCCACAATCCGCTTCGCCGCAGACTTCACCAAACCCACGAACAAAAGGAAATTGACACAACTCCTCGTTAATTGTTGTTTGTTGCTTGGTTGAGTTGTTGCTTGTTACTTGTTACTTGTTGCTTGGTTGAGTTGTTGCTTGTTACTTGTTACTTGGTTGAGGTACTTGTTACTTGGTTGAGGTACTTGTTACTTGGTTGAGTTGTTACTTGTTGCTTGGTTGCTTGGTTGAGTTGTTGTTTATTGCTTGGTTGGGTTAGTTAAGTTGTTGTGTGGTTAGTAATACGAGGCAAGGATGCGCTGGATTCGGATGATTGGAAATTGGTTATGGCCGTGGCGTTGGATGGGTGTTGGTGTTGTTGGGGCATGGGTGTTTGTGATGTTTCGTTTGGCAAGTGGCCCTTCCCATGCAGGCACCAAGGATATCGAAGAACTATATCCCTGGGCTGTCCAGAAACCTCTCAGTATTGGGAATGAATGGGCTGGTATTTATATGGTCGGCAAAAAGATCGGCTATTCCCACACACGCACAGAAAAACAAAAAGATGGATTTCGAATTTCCAATCGTTCTTTAATGAAGATGCAGCTCTTTGGTTCCTTTCAAAAGGTCACGGTGATCTCACGAGTTCAAACAGACAAAAAGTACCGACTTCGCCAGTTTGTGTTTAAATTGCTCTCACCTTTGAGTACATTTCAAGTCCATGGAAAGGTTGTGGGAGCCCACCTTCGCGTGCGGTGGCGAGTTGGTGAACGCAATATTCGAACGCGTCTTCCCTATCGGCCCTCCATGTTATCCTCTGTTTTGAGACCCTATATTGCGGCACAAAAGCCACCTCCGGGAAAAAAGCTCAAGGCTGTCTTGTTTGATCCACAGTCGCGCTCCTACATCAACACTGTTATCACCGTGGAAAAGTACGTTCAAATTCGAATAAAAAAGAAGCTTGTTCGTGCTTTGCGTTTGCGTCAACAGTACAGAGGGATGACACTGTTGGCCTGGATCGACCAAGATGGAAAGATCCTCAAGGAACAAGCACCTGGAGGAATGGTTCTACTTCGAGAGTCTGCACAGGAAGCCCCCAAAGGCATCGAAGAAGGCTTTGACTTGATTCGAGCCACACGCATCGGTCTTGTCGGCAGGATATCATCTCCTACCACCCGGAAGAAACTTCGTCTTCGCATTGAGAAAGTAACATTCAAGTCCTTTCCTGTGTTGCGTTTGGGACGTCAATCACTTGCCATTGCGACACGAGAGCTCACAGTGAGGAAAGAAGAGCCTGCGTCCTGGCCCAAACAGCCTTTCTCATTGGCTGTTGCTCTTCAAAAACCCTTGTTGCCAAAGAGCACCTCACAACCGAGCCCTCGCTCAACCTCTCGTTCCACAAAGAGCTTCCTGCGAAGCCCTACCCGAAAACGCCGGTCTCTCCGAAAGAAACGCCATGACATGGTATTGGAGTACCGACGCAAAGAGGCATTAAAAGAGACGCCTCTGATTCAGAGCAAGCATCCAAACATTCGAAAACAAGCCAGCAAGATCCTCGTCACATCCAGCGATCGCCTCGGGGCCATTCGAGCGATTTCACGTTGGGTTCATGGGGCTTTGCGAAAACAAAGTGTTGTCGGAATCCCCAGTGCTCTGGATACACTTAAAAAGCGTGTGGGAGACTGTAACGAACACGCCACACTGCTAGCAGCGTTGGCACGTTCTGTTTCGATTCCTTGTGATATCGTCACAGGCGTGGCCTACCAAAGAGGGCACTTCTACTTCCACGCCTGGAATGAGTGCGAAGCATCCCCCGGCCACTGGCTCAGCCTTGACGCCACCTGGAACCAGTTTCCCTCTGATGTCACACATATCGTCTTTGCCCGCGGTGGACTCAAAAAACAACTCGCCCTTCTCCAACTCTTAGGGCAACTACGAATCAAAGTTCTCAACTGAAACAAGGAAAGTGAAGCTACTGCACAAACATCACAGAGAGAAAACGCGGCATGGAGAGGGAGCCTGTCGAGATCTTACGGGGAAAAAGTAAGACGCCTGAAGAACCTGGAAGAGCACTAACAGTGTGAGGAGAAGAAGATTGGGCATTCACCAGCACAGCGCTGGGCCTACTCCAAGCAGGAAAGTTTGCACTCACACCAACAATCGTTGTACCAACACTACTGAGCTTCACGGTCCATTTTGCCAAAGAGTCACGAAAATTATTGCTCGCAACGATCGCGCCATTACCGCCTATCACAGCCCATGCCATCCCCGTACTGGTAGAAGAAGAGTTGGAAGGAATCCAGTAAGAAAAGCTCAAATTGGCACGTTGGCCTTTGAGATCGAATGTGTGGACCCGGCATTTTCCCGAGCTACTGTATTCTATCGTGGCATAACCTTCGACTTTGCTGCTCAGAACACTCACAAAGAATGGACGTTTATGGGTGTTGCACTGGGTACTTGCGATCTCATAGACGCCCGCTTTAGGATGAGTCACACTGGCACCTCCAAAGAAGTTGCTCTGTGAACACTTAAAAGGTAATAGAGCTTGACACTTGCGAGCATTAACCGTTCCCCACACATGACCCGTTGTTCCAGGAGGGAGAATACCACTGAACTTTGTATCAGCCACCGCGCCTGTCGTGGTTCGCGGTGCACTCATTGTGATGTCGTAGCTGGTGGTGTTGCAGTTGTAGCTCGAAGCTGTAGGGGCTGAAGTGAGTGCTGACAGGAAGACTGGATAGGAACCACAAGTGTACGGAGGGAACCGAAACTGCATTTGGTACACCCCTGTACTGAAGCGCCGCAACGCCTTGAGAGAAAAACTACGTTGCATTCGTCCCGTTCGCTCCACCACAGCAAAAGGCACTCTTAAGCCACAAATCTCATCCGTAAATCCGTCACAATCATTATCCTTAAAATCACGACAGATCTCTGTAACAGGCTTTGTTGTTGCCAAGCAGAAGAGACTACCACCTGGACAGGTCCACTGTCCATTGCGGCATTCTCCCTTGGCCGAACGAATAAGACAAGTCTTACCTTTTTCAGGAAAGTTGTTGTCTATCGATCCGTCACAATCATTGTCTTTACCATCACACTTATCCACACTACCGTCATAACTTGCAGGCTTTTCGCACACTCCCTTGGCATTGTTTTTTGCTGTGGCACAAACACCCATCAGTTTACCAAGATAATTGCAAGGGCAGCCTTCGTCCACAGCACCATCACAGTTGTTGTCGAGTTGATCACTGCAAACCTCACTAACAGCATATATGCTAGGCCGAGCACATATCCCCTGACTGTTACGTGTGGAGCCTTTACAAACCCCCTGACTTTTATTGAGATAATCGCAAGGGCAGCCCTCGTTCACAACACCATTGCAGTCGTTATCGAGGGAGTCTCCACAGAGTTCAGAACTCTTGGGAAGGACATCATTTTGGCATAGCCCCCACACCCCGTTCACACAACGTTGTTGTCCGGCTTTGCACACTCCCATACAACTGTACCGACCACTTTGAACAGTACAGCCGGTTGCCCCTGTATAACATTCCCGAGTCGCACCACTGCTACAAACACCATTGTCTGGAGCCGTCTCTGGTGTCGTCTCCGCTACTGTCTCCGCTACCACCTCTGGCTTCGTCTCCACTACCACCTCTGGTGTCGTCTCCGCTACTGCTTCTGACTTTGTCTCCGCTACTGTTTCTGACTTCGTCTCCGCCACCACCTCTGGCTTCGTCTCCGCTACTGTTTCTGACTTCGTCTCCACCACTGTCTCCACCACTGTCTCCACCACCATCTCCGGCTTCGTCTCCGCTACTGTTTCTGGCTTCGTCTCCACCACTGCCTCTGGTTTGTCTGGGACAGGCTCTGTTGTCGTTTCTACTCCCGCGTCATTATTTTTTGATTCACCTGAGTCTTTAAGGCCTTCAGCAGGTGTCTCAGAGACCGCCACCACCAGTTTGCACACTCCCCCCACGCAAGTCAGGCTACCAGGGCAATCGAAAGCTTTGCTACAGGAGCGAGGGGTCGTTTGAAATCGTTTAGGACTACATGCATAAAAGAAGCAAACAAGCCCAAGCAGAGAAAGACCGAGGAGGCGGGTTCTATGAAAGCTTCTTAAAAAACGAGGCATTCCGATATTTCCTTTTTATGAAAACATTGACTTGTGTTTTTTAACACCTATGAAATGGGGATGAAACAGAGAGAGTCTTTGTACGAAGTCCACATAAACAGCGTGGAAAGAGGAACAGTCCAACAGAGAGAGAAGAGACAGTCACCTTGCTGTGCCACGTACGCCACTCACCTGTATTACTGCACAAACATGACACTAAACGTAGTGGCTTTGCTTTGCGTTGAAGTAAGATATCGTGAATAGACACGGATACCTCCAGAAGTAGGAAGGGCCGGAGTATGTATGGGAGTGCCCACACGAGGTTGGACCAAAGCTGCACCGATTCTCGACCATGCAGGGAAGAAGACATCATAATACAATAAGCTCCCGCTGGAGAGAAACTTACTCTTCCATTTCGCTCGAGAATCGCCAAAATTATTTTGAGCAATGACTGAGCCCGTGCTCGAAATCACAGACCATGCTGCCGTTTTGGGATTGGGTGCCCAAAAGGAGAAGGACCGAATGGCGAGCTTTCCATCAAGACCATACGTACGAACACGACACTTTCCATTGTAATAGTAAGCAGTCGCGTAGCCCGTAAGACTAGAGGACAGAATCGTAGCAAAGAGTGGCCCTGTCGCATTTTTACAACGGGTGGAAGTAATATCTACAACCCCCGTTCCCCGCTGGGTCAGGGTAGACCCACCATAAGAACGCGAAAGAGAACATGTTCTACTTCCTGTGCAAGAGGCAACCCCCCAGATAGTATCCGCCTCTCGGCGAGGAAGAACAGCATAAAATGAGCTATCTTGCTTGGTTCCTTTGAGTGTCGCGTGAGCCCCCACATTGATGATAAATGTTCGGCCCGAGCAGGTATAACTCATAGGACGTCTGGCGTTTGTAGCAGGTGTGAGGAACAATGGCATCTTATCACATTGAAGCCCTGACAGAGAACTCGTCAAAGCATACGTCCCTGTCGCCGTTTTTTTCACAGCCGTAAAGTATCGCCCCCCGAGGAAAGAGCCTGTGCTGGTGACAGAAGCATAAGGAAAGGTGCCTCCACAGATCTCATCTGTCGCTCCGTCGCAATCGTTGTCGAGCCCATCGCGACAGACTTCCGTGACGGCACCGACATCGCCCACACAGGACTTGCTATAGACGCCAGCCGTACATACTTTCTTCCCCGTTCGACAGACACCTTTGCACAACCATCTCCTAAAAATACGGTTATAAGTACAACCCGAAAGCTTGGTGTCAAAGCACACTTGAAAAACATTGTCATCGGGAGTGCCATCACAGTCATCGTCTTTGTTGTTGCATATCTCCGTTGTGGGCTTCGGAGCACTGCAACTGACCCACTTCCCTGTGGAGGAGCACGTCTCCGTACCTTTATCACACCGATTCGAGCAAGACTGCGTCAAGCTATAGTTCTGTTGCAAGTTTTTTTGATTGTCGATATAGCCGTCACAATCGTTGTCTTTTCCATCACAGATCTCTGCTGTGGGTTGCGGGGCGGTACACTTAATATATTTCCCTTGGTAACAGGTCTCTGTCCCTTTTCCACAAACTGAGCTACAAGCTCTCTTGAGATTGTCATCGACAAGCCCATTGCAGTCGTTGTCGATATTGTCGCATATCTCAGATTTAGGGGTGACCTCTCCGATGCAG
>JALTMC010000211.1 GCA_027005175.1 Myxococcales bacterium | reverse complement strand
TTACCGAGGATACTGGGACGCTCCTGGAATCGCTGGAGGTTGCCGTTGTCATTCGGCTTCAGAGAATGATTCTCTCTCCCTTTGGCTCTCCCTATTGTGGTTTGTCGCTCTCCTATGGCGACGAGACTCCACCATTTCTTGATTCTGCTCGGACTTTCCGTCGCCTCGCGACGAACGACGTGAATCATAAGAGAATCCAGCACATCGACACCCTCCTCTCTCAAATCCGCTTAGCGGTCCATTCTGCCGGGTCTGCGTTCAAGAAGAGACGTTATGCGCCTTATGGGAAACGCAAGTGAACCTACTTCTTTTTCAGTCGTCATATGGGCTTCCATAGAGAAGCAAACTGTCACTTGACGAAGGAATCACAACTGGTTAAGGTGCAGCCAAGCGGGCAGGAGATGGCCACGGCGAGCGTTGTGGAAAGTGGTTCGAGAGTGGTCCGATATGCCCACCGCAAGCATTGTAGAAAGATTGGAGCGAGTATAGATGTCAGCGATTAACCAAAAACAAATTCGTAATATCGGGATCATCGCACACGTTGATGCTGGGAAGACGACCACCACGGAGCGTTTTCTATACTACACAGGAAAGACTCATAAGTTGGGTGATGTTGATGAGGGAAACACGGTCACAGACTGGATGGACCAGGAGCAACGCCGAGGAATCACCATCACGGCCGCAGTCGCAGACTGCCCCTGGCGAGAGTACCAGATCCATCTGATCGATACACCGGGGCATGTGGACTTCACCATTGAGGTCGAGCGCTCCTTACGTGTTCTCGATGGTGCCGTTGTCGTATTGGATGCGGTCGAGGGAGTAGAGGCCCAAACAGAAACGGTCTGGCGTCAAGCGGATCGATACAATGTTCCTCGCCTTGTCTTTATCAACAAGATGGACCGCATGGGTGCCGACTTTACTCGCTCTCTCAAAACCATGAAAGATCAACTAGAAACCAACCCCGTTCCCATTCATGTGCCTTGGGGTAGTGAACATGAATTCGCCGGATGCATCGACATTATCGAGAACAAGGGGATGTACTGGACTGGCGAAGAACTGGGAGCCGTGTTTGAAGAGCGTCCCATTCCAGCCGACCTCCAAGAGCAAGTCGATCAAGCCCGGGAATTTCTTCTTGAAAGTCTCTCTGACCACGATGATGAAATCGCTGAAAAATACCTGGAAGGCGAAGACCTCACTCCCAAAGAACTTCACAATGCCATACGCAAACTGACCATTGCCGGCAAGATCGTTCCTGTTCTTTGTGGCTCTTCCCTTCGGAACAAAGGGATTCAGCCCCTACTGGACGCCGTCTGTGACTACCTCCCCTCTCCCTTGGATCTTCCTCCCATACAAGGTCATCATCCCGAAACAGGTGAACTTGAAGAGCGCAAGTCCGACAGCAAAGAGCCACTTTGTATGTTGGTCTTCAAGGTGATGATGGACGAAGGACGTCGCCTCACCTACTTTCGCGTCTACTCCGGTAGTATCAAGCTGAAAGACACCATCTGGAATGCAACTCGACAGACGCCCGACCGAGTGGCTCGGCTGTTTGTCATGCACGGTGGAAAAAAACAACGTACCGATGAGATCAGCGCGGGATTTCTCGGCGCAACACGCGGGTTAAAAAACAGCGTGACAGGCGACACTCTATGTGACAAGGAGCACCCCATTTTGTTGGAACAGCTCCATACGATGGAGCCTGTGATTGTTGTGGCAGTAGAGCCTGAATCCAACAAAGACCGTGATGATCTCGATCGTGCCCTGCAGAAATTATCGGAAGAAGACCCAACCTTTAAAGCCCGAGAAGATGAGGATACTGGCCAGATCCTGCTCTCTGGTATGGGAGAATTACATCTGGATGTTCTCTGTACCCGATTGAAAGACGAATTCAAGACCAATATCCGTGTGGGCCAACCGCAAGTCATGTTCCGCGAAACCGTAAATCAGACATCTCGCAGCACATTTATCTTTGACAGAGAGTTGGAAGACTTCCACCTGTATGCCGGTCTTGAACTCAGTGTCTCCCCCAGAGAGCAAGACTCTGGCAACAAGGTAGAGTTCGACTTACCTGACGACACAGAATACCCCTCCAACTGGCTGCTCGAAATCAAAGAATCCATTCTTGGTGTCTTAAGTGGTGGTGCATCTGCTGGCTACCCCGTTGTTGATACAGAAGTAACAGTACACAAACTAATCACCTCACCCGAGATAGAGTCAACCCTCGCAGCCTGGCGAGCTGCCACAGCCCAAGCTGTACTCAAGGCTTTTGAAGGAGCCAAGCCCAAGCTGCTGGAACCATTGATGGAAGTGTCTGTAGTCGTTCCCAACGATTATACAGGAGAAGTGATCGGAGACCTCAACGCACGTCAAGCCGAGATCCGCTCCATCGAGCCTCGCACCAACAAAACAGAGATCATCGCTATCGTCGCACTCAAACAAATGTTCGGTTACAGCGTTCACATCCGCTCTATGAGCCAAGGACGTGGTGTCTTTACCATGCAATTCCACGCCTTTGGCTCCACCTCCTAAACCTATCCTCAGAGCAGTCCGTCTGACTTTCGACAAGAGAGAAGTGATGGAAGTTTCTTCCAAGACCGTGGTGTTTGCGATTGGATGGATTTGATACTGTGACGAAAGACCATCACCTCTACAAGCTCATCACCTTCCTCAGCATTGACATTAAGTACAAGGCTCAGTTGGTATGGGTCATACCAGTAGACCCATCCCACAAAGCACAAACCATTGTACAACTGGATAGCAAGAAGCTGCTCTTCTTTCAGGCTATTGTGCAACATCTGGTCAGAGATCTTCAGACGTTGCTGTGGAAGCTCAGGTGGAAGCTCTCCTCGCTGTTGTTGTTCCTTGTCCAGCCGACAAAACTCCCAGAGAAAAGCCCGTTGTTCAAACTCACAAACACAACCGAGTTGTAGCTTATGCAAGACACGGCGCTGCTCAGACTCATCCCGAATATGCCATCGGTATAAACTATTTTTAAGAAGACGACCGGACCACTCCACGCCGCCGCAGTCAACCCCCCATAATTCAACACCATCAGCGATCACAGACTCTAAATACTGTGTACCTGAAAACTCGCGACTTTGCTCCCGTCGCTTCCGTAAGAACTCTTTTCGACGAGACAAATAACGTTGTCGTCGCTGGCTTTGGGCTTCCCGCAACTCTGCCAGAGTCCATCCTGTCTCTGCTAAGCGATTGGCTGTATTAATATCGATATCTGGATGAGTCGCCCGGTACGTTAGCCAAATGTTATATCGCAGAACCCGCTCCTGAAAAGCCTCATCACACTCAAAGCTACGTCGCTTCAGTGCATTGCTAGCCTCTACCACAGCTCGCCCCCCTACTTTAAGAGGGGTGGGATGGGCTCCCAGTCTCAGCACCTCGCGATACGCAAGAACCGCTTCTTCTTTCTGCTCTTGTGAAAAAAACTGATTGGTCTCTAACAAAAGTTCATAGGTCTCTTGAGACATTCTCCACCTCCTCTATTCCCATCTTCTCGCCCTCTGCTCCCATCTTCTCGCCCTCTGCTCCCATCTTCTCGCCCTCTACTCCCATCTTCTCACCCTCTACTCCCATCTTCTCCACCTACTTTGTATCAACCTCACACGCCAGGATAAAAATGAATGCCACTCACAAAAACCCTATGACTTGGGTCGAGAGGTCTCATTCAAAAAGGACATGTGCATCAATGGCTTATTGTTGTCGTCATGTATAACATATCCCTTTTTGAGGTGCAAGGATACACTGAATATTCTGTTATTTTTTACCACACCTTGTATGGCGAAGATCTGTGTTATAGTGAGGCGAGAGGAAATGTGGAGACAACGCCTTCTTGTTTGGGCGATGGGAGCTTTTTCTGATGAAGTATTGTCTGTGTTCTAGATTGTTTCGTGTCGTTCTGGCTGGAGCATGGTTTACGCTTGGAGCCTGGGGCCTGCTCATTTCTTGTAGCAGTCCACAAAAAAACAAGGCTCCGATTTGTTTTGCCTCCACAGATTGCACTCCAGGCCAACAGTGCCAGAACTCCGTGTGTGCGTTTATTCTCAAAGGGACATTGCCCCCAACACCCGAGTTTCGCGATGACAACAGTCCCCCAACAGAGCCACCAAAACCGGAGGCCCCTGTTGACAGCCCACCTCCAGAGCCACCAAGTCCAGAAGAGCACTCCCCCGACAGTGGACCCGATCAGCCACTTCCCGACAACACTTGTAGCAACGCTCCAGGCAAGATTTGTGGCAAGCAACAAGACTTTTGGGTTGCCAACCTCGTGGGAGGCAGCAGGGCAAGGCACGGATTCACAAACGGAGAGTTCTTCCTCTCTTCCAAAGGAGAGACGCATTACAAGCTAGAGGCATTCGGCACACAAGCAAACTGTGAAAAACACGTCTTATTGCTTACACCCAGCACCAAAATCCCTTCTGAGCCTATCGCTGCCACATACAAATGTGAAAAGGATGACTATATTATTCGGATGTACCGCTATTCGAAGTTATTCTCAAAAAAAACATCGATGCGACTACCTTTTCATGCCATCAAACCAACAAGTGGTGTATGGGGTGCCGTTCAATGCCAAAATTCCAAATGCAGTATCGATACTCAGCGCACCCAAACTTTCCCTAGGTTTTTCAGGGATCGGGGCAATGGGCTCTTTCAGTTCCAATACAGTGGGTACTGTACAAGCCAGTCGTCTCCAGTGTTTGCCACAATATATGGGCAAAGTGACCCTGGTTATGTGAGCGCAAATTCTGACGAAAAGGGCAACTGCTTTGTGCAGACCTACAACAAGAAGTTCAAACCCACACCGGTCCCCTTTGTGTTTTGGATTCCACCGGAGAAGCAGGCCGTTGCTTGGGCAGCCATCAACAAGAATGGATCCTTTGATCGTTTGTACAACTTCGGAGATTCCTCAAACCCATGGACCACTCAAGTAAAAAAAGATGTGCTCCGGCATGAATATATCAGGATCTTATTTCCCAAACTCTCCAACAACAATGCTGTCGTACTTGGTGCTCGACGAAGAGTGGCAAGTCAAGGGACTCCTCTTCCTACAGGATTTGGAATGGAAACGGGCTCAACCACAACCAAGAAGGAACTCAAGGTGCGAACCTATGGTGGAAACAACGGTAGCTGGAAACGCAGCATCAGAGAATTCTTTGTTGTTTCGGTACAAGCACCATAGCCCATAATTTCGACAAGCATCGTTGATGTGTATGATTCGATGTGGAAGCAGAAACCCTGGTTACAGACTCCCTAGCCAACACGAAGAGAGCCAATTGGGAACCCCAAGGATTCATCTAGGGCCTCGCTAGCCGGAAACCCCTAACTTCAGTCGGGAGTCGTATGACGTTGTTACAACCTTTGCGACATCCCTCTCTCTGTTGACAACACCCACAACAGTCCCTATACCATTTGATGCATATTTCGAACGGATACATCCGTAATGATGGGAAGGCCTCCCTTGTTTTTCGAGTCCACACCACAGCAGCTTTCCACATCACAGCAGCTTGTGAAAGGACCTCCTACACCCTCAACAACAAGGATGATTGATTGATGACACCACATTCTTCCTGGCTCTATCGCCTGACCCTACTCTCTGTATTTTTAGGCATGCTAGGAGTTCTGGCAACAACTCCAACACAAGCCAAACCCATGAGTTCCTCCGATACGATGTTACAGTTTTTCCCGAACAAGCCACTTGGTGCATTCCGTGCTACAAGTCTGCGTGCCATCATCAAAGACATCTTGGTCTTGGTCAGGCGGTCGGGTTTTGAACGGCAGGTGCAGATGTTCCAAGCTCGTGGTTTTCGAGAAGCAACCAAGTTTCTCCAACTGAAGAAGCCAATCCACAGTTGGGCGGGTCTCTTTCAGTCTGTTGGACTAAGTTCAGATCCTTCCATCGCATTCCATCTCGAAGGTATCCCCACCCGGCCCCATATTGGTGGCTCAGTCGTGCTTTCCATACAAAATGCAGCACGCTTCACCCAGATCATCACAGAGCTTGTTCCAAGAGCTCGTGACAAGAGTCGCTTTCGTAAGTGCAAGCGCTACCAACGCAGACTGCAGCGAAAGCTCGCTCGACTCATCGCACTCAAAAGCAACAAAAAATACACTATCGGAGATCTTACAAATTTGAGCAAGAATTTCAGATGTCCCATGGTCTCCTTCAAAGTGGTTGGTAAGCGAGTTGAAGCAAAATCTTTAGCGAACGGCCTTGCGGGATTCCGCAAACGGCATGGAACACATCCACAGATCAAGTCATTGGGGAAAATGGGAACCCTCTACAAACTCGACAAGCTGATCTATGCGATGGTGGACAACCGTTACGTTGTATGGGGTTCGACCCCTGCAATACTCTCACAAGCACTGAAACGCTTTGACAAATCGCCTGGCAAGAATTTTCTGGTCCGTGGGTTTCGACAACACCTCAGCAATCAGGCCAGATACCAAGTATATTTGAACTACAAAAAGTATATGAAGATCGCAATGCGACTTCAAAGAATGTTCAACAACATGGTTCCCCGATC
>JALTMC010000210.1 GCA_027005175.1 Myxococcales bacterium | reverse complement strand
GACCAAGCGTATCTCAGTAGACTGCGTGATGCCAAAAGAAAATGCCCGTGGCTTCATTAAGATCCTTGCCATCCCCAGCGCAAAGGTTTGGATTGATGGAAAATATAGAGGCAAAACCCCCCTCAAAAAAGTGGCTCTAAAACCAGGAGAGCACCAAGTTCGCTTCGTCAACCTAACCTCCAAAGTCCTCCACAAAGCGATACTCAAAATTACCAGCGGTCAGAACCCCCCTTTCATTGTCAATCAATGGAAAGAATGAACAATTCGATTACCCCATCGAAGCTAACTCCTAGCATTGGCAAGTAAGAGACGACATACGCAGGTAAGAGACGACATACTAGATTGTAAGTAGAAACGATTACCCCATCGAAGCGAACTCCTACCATTGGTAGGTAAGCTCAAAGCCGCCCAGCTTTTCCTGACGTGAGGCAAATTACCCCATCGAAGCGAACTCCTACCATTGGTAGGAGTTGTCAATCAACCTGAAGTAAGATCGTGGAGGATGTCGCAAGGGGAGTGATGGGAGAGTGATAAGAACGGGTTGCAGTTTTGGGTTTCTTTTTCCCTTGTACCACCAGGAGAATAACTGCACCGACAAGACTGGCCCCTCCTGCACTTAAGGCAATGATACCAATACTATTCTGCAATCCAACCGAATCACGAAGGGTTTCGGAAGAGGTCTCAAGCTCTGCACGAACAGCCCCTTGTTTCACACCGCTGGTTAAAAACTGTTCGAGCTGTCCCTGGTTCGCGCTGGCATTTAAGATGAGAAAGGCTCCCCCTGCCAAAGCTGCTGCTGAAAAGCTAAAAAGAACCCATGGCCAAGGCGAGACAGTACCTGTTGCTACAGAGGTAGAAGGAGTAGAAGCTCTGCTCTTGGATTGACTTTGCACTCCTCCATCCCAACCTAACCTCGCGTTAACCCGCTGGCGGGCACGCTTGAAAAATCCTTTCAACGCAGTTTTTTCCCCTGGAGGCAAGACGGCACTGCGATCGATAAAGAAAGCTTGTTCAAAAGCCTTCCAAGCCAGCCCTTTACTGCCTTTGTGATAGAGGCACAAGCCGATAAACACATACACTGGAACCTTTTGAATCTTCGGTTTCCCTCGCAGCCGACGCAGTTCCTTCTGCAAGGAGTATAAAGCCTGATCCCATTGTTTGACTTTGTACAGTTGCTTCGCTTGAATCATCAATTGAGAGTTTGCATGCGCTGAAGATGGTTTGTAAGCAGACCACATCAAACCAACACAAGCAACCATCGTTATTATCACAAGATTTTGATATCGAAACGGGTTCATATTCTCTACCATACTATCAAGCTTAAGGAATCAACGGATGGGTTAACAACGCTCTATCGTTCCGAGCCAAAGCTCTGGTGCCCCACAACCTGAAATGGGGGCATTGTTCGAGTAGGACGCCTCAAACGATTCTTCGCAAGAATAGGTGCTGTTTTTTGTAACGAAGCCTTGGTGCTAGCGTTCTTCGAACGGGTTGCAAGAAATGCCCAGAGAAAGAAACCTGTGGCACCCAAAGCAGTCGCTCCAGCCACACCGTATGAAATGTTTGCAACCGTACCATACGTAACGGCCCGTCCATGCAGGTTGGTAACGAGGGGCTCCATGAGGACCTGACTAAAACTGTTCTCACGAGCCTTCCGCATTAAGAGGGAAGCTTCTTTGGCGTTGACGAAGGCATTGCCTCCAGAGACAGCAGCCACACCAAGGGCTCCGCCAGTAAGAACGACGGACACCCACCCCAAGATCCAACCGACGTGAACACGATCGCTTTGAACAGGAGCTGGCTTCGGACGCTTGAGGGGCTTTGTGAGCTTCTCCATATCTGGACGGAATTTCTTTTTGGCCTTGGCAAACAGTCGCTTTAATCCACTGTCTGCGCCGGGTGGGAGCTTGACCCCTGCACTTAAACCAAGAGCCTTTTCAAAGGCACTCCAGGCCAACGCACGATGCTTCATTTGATACAGGGAAGCTCCCAGGTACATATAGAGATCGGCCCGCTGTTTCAGAGCTTTCGAAGGAGATGCCGAAGCAAGCCCCTTCTGAGCTTTTACCGCAGCTTTCGCCCATTGTTGTTGGGAGTACAAAGAAGAAACTGTACGCAGAGAGGTAGCTAGGTTTGAGGAAGTTGCTCCTTCAACAGAATGAGAGACAACCCCGTTGAGCACAAAGAACCCTACTGCAAGGAACCACAACTGATGAGACATTCTAGACCCTCAGAATTCGATATATCCGAGACAACACTTCGCTGGCAACAAAGAGAGATTAACATGGCAAGGCAAAGAAATGCAAGCGTTCAACCAACAGCTTGTGGAGAAACTGATATTCTTTCCGCTCTGTGGTATGATACCGCAGTTCTCAAGATAAGTTTCTTGTACGTAATAGAGGTTTGTTTGTGAGTGGGATTTTAAAATGGATTCGTA
Source organism: Myxococcales bacterium (assembly GCA_027005175.1). Lineage (GTDB taxonomy): Bacteria > Myxococcota_C > UBA6777 > UBA6777 > UBA6777 > M3003. Next base: position 4,104 of record JALTMC010000210.1, on the reverse strand, counting down.
ACCATCCCCTTCGGTATATGGAAGCTCTGGGCCAAGTGGTCATGTTCGCCTTCCAAATCTTTTGGCTAGGCTTGCGACCCCCTTTTCGCTTCGGCCTTTTAATTTCCCAGATGTACTTTGTGGGGGTAGGCTCTCTGTTCATCATTATGCTGACGGGCTTGTTCTCCGGTGCAGTGTTCTCACTTCAATCCTATTATGCCTTCAAACTGATTGGAGCAGAGGGCCTGGTGGGTTCCTCCGTGGCCATCTCACTCACACGCGAACTCGCACCTGTATTCTCAGGGCTTCTCGTCACAGGACGTGTGGGTTCGGCCATGGCCACTGAGCTGGGAACCATGCGTGTCACGGAGCAAATCGATGCACTGGAAACCATCGCAGTCAATCCGATGGAGTTTCTCGTCGTCCCTCGTGTGATGGCCACCTTTATTATGTTGCCTGTCCTTACACTCATGTTCGACATTATCGGCATGATCGGAAGCTATCTCGTAGGCGTGACCTTCTTGGAGATTGACCAGGGTATCTTTCTACAGAAGATCTGGTGGTACCTGGATCCCGACGATATCTATTCCGGATTAATCAAAGCCTCTGTCTTTGGATTCTTCCTATCCTTGCTTGGTTGCTACAAGGGCTTTAACGCCGAAGGTGGAGCCCGAGGTGTAGGTATGGCTGCGACACAAGCCGTCGTCGCCAGCTCTGTCACGATCTTGATTCTGGATTACTTCCTTACCCTCATGATGTTAAACAAGTGAGAAGCATAAACAAGTGAGGAGCACAAGTGAGGAGCACAAAAGAATGACCCACTCCCCAAGGAAGATCCTCCACCAACAACGCATGGAACGAATGAAAGAGATGGCACGCCCAAGCCCCTCAAAGAAGGGAAATATAAGCGTCCGAGTGTCGAACCTGTACAAAGCATTTGGCTCCAATGAGGTGCTCAAAGGTATCAATCTCGAAGTGGAAGAGGGAAAAACCACTGTTATCATTGGGGCATCGGGAAGCGGAAAGAGTGTTTTAGCCAAACATATCATTGGTTTACTTAAGCCCGACAAAGGCGAGATATGGGTGGGAGATCGAGATATCACAAAGTTGAAGCTCTCTCAACTCAATGAGATCCGAAAGAGTTTTGGCATGTGCTTTCAGATGGCTGCCCTGTTTGATTCCATGACTGTTATGGAAAATGTCGCTTTTCCCCTCATCGAACACACCACCATGCCAAAGGCAGAGATCCGCACCAAAGTGATAGAGGTCCTCCACAAGGTAGGGCTCGTCAATGTGGAACATCTGAGTCCCTCCGAACTATCTGGAGGTATGCGCAAACGAGTTGGGCTGGCACGCGCAGTCATCCTCAACCCCACCATCGTGATCTACGATGAACCCACCACAGGCTTGGACCCCTTGTTGACGGAAGAGATCGACAATATGATTCTCGACGCACAAAAGGACTTTCAAGTCACATCGATCGTCATCAGCCATGATATCGGCTCTGTCTTCCGCATCGCAGATAGGGTGGCTATGCTCGTCGATGGTGTCATCAATTTTGTAGGAACCCCCGACGAACTCTTGCAAAGCCCCGAACCCGCTGTGCAAAAATTTATAACAACGTTTGGTTAGGCCGACTTAAAGGAGTTTAACCGTTGAATACAAACTTTCGACAGACTGTGATTGTTGGAATCTTTACCTTGGGCTCCATTGTCGTGGCGGTGATGGGTATGCACTATGTGCAAAAAGGTATCAAAACCAACTCCTACAGAGCCTGGGCCTTACTCAATGATGCTGATGGCTTGTACAAAAAAAGCCGCGTGATGATTGCTGGGATCGTGGTCGGAGAGATCGTTGGCATTCGTCTCTACAAGGGCAAAGCTCGACTTGATCTACTGATCCGTCAGGATGTTCAGCTGTACAAAGACGCCACCATCGCCAAAGTCAGCCTCGGCCTGCTTGGAGACCAAGGAATTGTCCTCACACGAGGAACCCAAAAATCCGGAAATCTCCCAGACAACGGTCAGATCAAAATTATCCGCAAAGTGGGATTGATGGCCAATCTAGGAAAGACCTTACCCAAAGTAAATCGAGCGATCCCAGGCATCGTAAAGCTGACCAGAGCCTTGGGCGACATCAGTGATGGACCAGCCAACAAAGGCCAAGGCTCCCTCCGCGACATCGCTGAAGCCATGCGTAAGGTTGCACAGGCCCTGTCCAAAAGTATCAATCAAAATCAACAAAAAGTGAGCAATATTATTCGCTCGGTCGAGAGGCTCACCCGGGTGATAGCCCAACTTTCATCCAACAACGCCAAGCAGATCTCAGCAATCATCCGGGATGTTCGCAAGATCACAGGCAATGCAAGCAAGCTCAGTGGTGAAGAGAAAACTCTTCGAGAAACCCTTGGCTATATTCGCGATGTCACCAAAACTCTGCGAGACCTTGCACGTGAGATCAAGCCCGGCTCCGAGCATGTCACAAGATCTCTGAAGAACCTAGAAAAGACACTCGCCCAAGTGAGTCAGATTAGCTCTAAGATCAACAAAGGGAAAGGGACCCTTGGGCGCCTGATCAATGATGGAAAGATGCTCAAGCAGATCGAGGAACAGTCAGCAACATTACCAGGCTTGTCAATCGCATAACTTTGATGAAGACTCATATCCGATGGCGTGCCGATTACTTTTTCCGACGTGCAGGATTTCGCAACGAGGTCCAACTCACACTTGCTCCAAGCCCCACCAAGTACTATACCATCGCATTTGTCGATGACCCTCGCGGTGTGACCCGAGTAACTAGGCGCGTCAAACGAACCACAGACCCCACCAAACCACCCCTCATCAACGAAGAAGATATCGTTGTCACAGACTCATTCCGACTTTCACTCCAACTCAACTTCCGCTGGTGGCTGTTCAACATCCGTGGTGGCGTGATCGACAGCACCGCAGGAGTAGGTATCGACTTCTTCCCATGGAAAGACTATATCAAGATCCGCACCGAGATCTTTGACTTCGGAAACGAAAACCTACCACGCTTCCGCGCCTACGCCGTCTTCAATTACCGCTACTTTACCATCTCGGCTGGAGTCGATGACATCCTCAATGATGGAACCCGCGACTTCTTCATCGGTGCCGGTATCCGATTCACCGACCAAGACCTCAAAACACTCCTACCCTTCTTACCCTCCCCTTGACATCCTCCCCCACCAAATCCGAGCGAACGCCCTGTAGATTCGAGGAAGGGTTTTACGCGACACACTGATAAATGGAGGTGGAGAGAGACAGGATTGGAAACAAAAGAGAGCTTTCCACCACATCATTCCTACCCAGCCTTACCCCACAACACATCTGGCTTCGATTGGAGTGGAGAGAGACCTTTCCATGGTAAAGAGTAAGAGATGAGGATCGTTTCGCTGTTCGCATGTTCACCATCAAGTATAGGAGAGAGAAGGATTTCCTAATCTTTTTTATACTTTACCCTTGACTTTCTGATAGGATGTTCAATACTAGACATTTGTAAGTGTATAACAAAGTTCTCCCTTGTTGCGTAAGGGATAAAAGAAGCACTACAAACAAAATATCCAAAAAGGAGGCTGAGCACTCCTTCAAACGAAAGATGACCCAACCAAGTTTTCTGTTTGAGATGGTCGGAAGATCGTCAACGATCCCCACCAAGTCCGGACTTGGTTCTGTAGATTCTGGAGGGGGTTTCCACGCCCGTAACATAAGAGGTTTTTTTCTGATGAGCAAAAAAATACTGTCGCTTGAAATGCCCAAAACAATCCATGACGATCTGCCAAAACTGACGCCTCGCCAACGCAAGGTATATGACAGTATCGTACAAGCCATCGAAGATGATGGATTTCCCCCTACTCTTCGAGAGATCGGACGAAAGCTGGGGATCAACTCCACCAATGGCGTCAGTGACCACATCAAAGCTTTGCAGCGCAAAGGCTACCTCAAAAAAGGAGACCTACGTGCCAGAGCTCTCACTCCCTTGGTCATGGATATCGATGAGACCGGCCCAACACAACAAATACCCATCGTAGGAAAGGTCGCTGCCGGTGCTCCCATTCCCCGCATTGAATGGGGAGATGATTCTCTCCACATTGATCGCACACTTCTA
>JALTMC010000209.1 GCA_027005175.1 Myxococcales bacterium | reverse complement strand
CAACAGAGCCAGGAGCGAGACGAGCAAAACGAGGATACCAACCTTTGGGTGCATCCTGAAAGCCAATACCCAACCAGGAAGGGACAAGGCTTGCTGTCTTAATTCGAGGAAGTTTTCGCGGTTGAGTTTTATCGTGTTTGCCTCCCTCTGCTCGTAGAAGACCTCGGAATTTGCGGCCCCCTATCGGAGTCGATTCACAAACCATCAGCTTGCGAAAGTTCCGACGATGCCGACGGCTTCCTGAGCGACGGAGGTATTCCTGACCCGCAATACGAGTGAGTCGCTTGGCCACTCGCAACAAAGCAGCCTCATGAACATGCATCAGATGGATCTTCTTTTGCACAGATCCATATCTGTGATGAATCCGATCCAGGCGTATACTCGTAGCCTTGTTGCCTTTCAAATAAGAGAGATAACTTCGATGCAACGCCCGCCCCAACTGTTGGGTTTGGGAGTCGATATCAGGTCGATTTAACTCGAAGTCGATCTTCTGTGCCATCTTTGGATGACTCTTGTAATACTCCATCAAAGAGCCGCGTTGAACTTCTTTCCAGGCTTGTCTCCAGACAGAGTCAAGTTGTTTGAATTCTTGCATATTGTGCCGTAATCGACGGATATCACCCCACACCTCGGCAAGAGTATTGTAGCGGGGTAGATAGAATACCTTCTCGATCCCACGCAGCAATCGAATATCAGCAAGCAAGCTTCGATGAGGCTTTCGCCAGATCCGGTTTAATATTCGATCCACGCCCTGAGTCCAAGGATGATGTTTGCGAAATTTCCGATGCAGGATATCTTCCAGATAGATATCGGAAGTTGAGACAGGCACATCAGGTGTAAGGTCGCTCAACACGATCCGACGATGGGCTTCTCGAAGAGTTCGAGAGTGACGCATTGCTCGAATCATACGATAAGCATGACCAATCCGATCTTTTGTGGCTGTCTCTGGAAAGCAACCATAGGCTTCGCGGTTCGACACTGTAGAAAAGAAACCACATCGGTTGCCATGAACTCTCCAGTTTTTACGATACAGCAAGTTGGCAAAGCCACCCGAATAACATTGAGACATCACTGAGATCACTCGGGTTCTTTTTTGGAAAGGGCTCAAAAAACTTCGTAATTCCCCCACACTGAGTTGCTCTTTCCACAGCTCGATCTTATTGCCCCAAGGTCCTTGTCCTTTCGTTCCATGGTCTGTCACAAAAAGCATCAAGGTCGAAGGTTTTGACTTCTTTTTGAACCACTCTGCCATTCTTCGGAACCCACGGCGCAAATAGCTCTTACGTGCCGGTAACATCCGAGCATGTTTCAAGGTCGTATTGACAAGCGTGGTTGTGTCGAGAAGCTGCCATTCGGGAAGGTCCTGCCACAACCAAGACTTTGGCAAGGGAGAAGATACGACCTGGTCTGAAGCAGGATTCTCACCATCAGTGGAAAGGATCTGAATATGTCGCCGCGAGAGGCCCCGACGCAAGAGCAGCTCATGCAACATGCGAATGTGAAGATGATGAGAGAAATAATTACTTGAAGCCTGCCCTCCTCCATTGATCAGTACTGCATCAGTCAGGCGTGAATAACCTGGTTGTTCCACATACGTTTTGGGGTCCAAAACCAGTGGCTCCATTTCTTGACGACCTCCCACCACTGTCGCTAACCGAGAGTTGGGCTCAAACTGTTTTTCGGGTAGAGGTTGCTCTAGCAAAAAACTCTGAGTCGCCCATACTCCAAGTCCGATCCCACCCACAAAGAGAAAAGATGACAGGGCGATCACGCTCCAACTTCGATGGGAAACCTCGTTCTTCTCTGCTATTTCATTTCCTTCAAGCATACTGCATTACTCCCACTCCGTAGTGACTCCACCTCAAACAATCTGGCACAAACTCTTTATTCCCCACAAGAAGGCAGAGAACAACATCAAACCTGGAAAAGTCCGAAGATCTTTACCCCTTGGAAGATAAGCATGATTTGTGGTAAAGTAAGTGCCTGATTACCATAGAGGGTCCTCCTCAAGAGGAAAAACTCTTGGTTTTAGGTGGCTTAGTTGCAGCCATACCAGGCAAAGCCTTACGCATATCCCTGCATTTGTAGAGAGTCACAGGTTTTTTCAACACAAAAGAGAATGGTCAGAAACTTTTCTCTTTTTCTCGCGTTGTATGTACTAGGCAAAGCCACCTGGCGTTGAACGTTGATTGGAGTACCAGAAAAAAATGAAGTGGTTGTTTCGTTTGGGTTGCCTCTCTTGTATATCGCTGATGCTTTCTCTTGCCACCGTTGGTTGTGGGGGCTCTGGGGATGTTGGCAAATCTTGTGAACTCACACTGGAAGCCAGCAAGGCCAGCCTCAAGAAGGCTTCAGCAAACGGTGAAGATGCCCGTATTATTGAGCGTACATTTGAATGTGAGTTTGCCTTTTGTATCGCAAACTTCGCAGACCCAAAAAACCCAGACAAAGGATACTGCACCCAGATATGCAAAACTGTCTCGGACTGCCCCGACAGCACCAACTACAAATGTGAGCCATACGTCCAAGTCGAAAAGTTACCAAGGGAGTTTGCTTCGCTTTCTCAGTTGGTGGGTGAGAAGCTCTGTCTCAAGATACCACCCTCACAACAACCCCAAGGCAATAAGCAATAAAGGAGAGACCCTTTCATGAGAATCCGCTGCGAAAGCTGTGGTGCTAAGTACTCGATTTCCGATGACCTCCTCAAAAAGAAGGTCACGAAGTTTCGGTGCAAAAAGTGCCAGCACATCATGGTGGTTCGGGCTTCTTCCTCTCAAAAAGAGCAAGCATCCCAATCCCAGATCGAGGCATCTCAATCCCAGATCGAGGCATCCCAATCCCAGATCGAGGCATCCCAATCCCAACCCAGCACACCGGCAGCAGTACAATCCCAGCCCCCTACAGCTGCCCAGCTTGAAGGCTCGACACAAATAGGCGCGGCTCCCCCTCATTCACAACCCGCTCCACAACCTGCTCCGCAAGAACCAAACCCTGCTGTAGCCTACAATGTCCATGGAAGTTCCCCCAGTATGGAGGACACAATCCAAGGGCAGTATACACCGCCGACTCCCTCCCAAGAAGAAGATCTCTATGCAGGCTCGCAGACCTCTGCGACACCCCATCAGTTTGAACAAGATGTTGTGCAAAGCAAGCCGATGAGTCAGACGGATCAAGCTCTTGACGACGAGTTTGAGCAAGCATTTCAGGAGCAAGAAGAAGCAACCCAGGTCCGAAAAGCCCCCTCCTATCCAAACATTGCACCCAATCATCAAGCCCAAGCCCTTGTCCCTCTCGCCTCAGCAGCCGCTGAGGCCAAAGAGGTTGAGAACGTAGACACGAAGGTTTTCAGTATTGATGCTTTGGAAACTCTTCGCAAAGAGCGAAAATCTGCACAGCAAATCCGAGAAGAGGAGCTTCGTTCAAAACGTGCTGTTCCTGCCTCAGGAGCAGCAGGAAGTTCCCGCTGGCACTCCAATGACGACGCTCCAGCTGTACCCCAAACGCCCGAGTGGTACCTTGTCGAGAATGACCAACAAGTCGGCCCACTCACGTTTGCAGAGATCAAAGCGAAGATTAAGAGTGGCCATGTAAAGGCAGACTCCGACATTTGGAAAGAGGGGTACGGAGACTGGCGCAAAGTGAGCGCGGTACCCACATTTGCAGCAAGCCTCAATAGCTCGGGCTCGATGGGAGAGCCAGGATTGCCAGCCGTTGCACCCCCTCCTATTGGTGGAAGCCAATCGTCACGCCCCTCTCTGGCGGCTTCTCCCGTTTCGATGAGTAATGGTGGTGCCAGCGGGGGTGGACTTTCCCTTGCTCCGTCACCCTCACAAGCAGGAGATCTGTTTTCGCTGGCCGATCGGGAAATGACCAACATCAGCAATAAAGGCCCCTCCACTGCAGCACCGCTCCTTCAAGAGCCCTCCCCTGCTCCACTCGTGGGACCCGCTTTTCCTACCAGCAGTTCGGCTTCTTTTGATAGTCCTTCTCCAGCCATGCCGAATGCTTTCCAACCCACAGGAGCCTTCCAACCCACAGGAGCTTATCCTTCTGCGTTTCGCTCTTCTCTCACAGACAAAAAGGAAACGGCCTCCCCCATGAAAATGATCGTGGGGATAGGAATCCTGATCTTATTGTTGCTCCTTGGTGGTGGAGGAATCCTCTTCTACTACATGTTCAATCAACTCAAAGCACAACAACAAAAACAACCCAAGATAGCCTCCGTCAAGCGAGCAACTCCAACCCAGCCAGCGCAACCCAAGCTTCAAAAGGTAGCCATGGCACCTCGCACAGTCAAACCCGGCTCACCTCGTACGGTTGCCCCCATAGCACCAACACCAAGACCTGCTGTGGCAACTCCCAAAAGAGCCGCCCCTGCTCGCCGTGTTGTTGAACGTGCCCCCCCTCCACGACGTACTCGCAGACGCCGTCGTGTTCGTAGACGCCGTCGTATTCGTAGACGCCGTCGTATTCGTAGACGCCGTCGTATTCGTAGACGCCGCAGACGTCGAAAATCGCGCACAGTCGCACGTTATGTGCCACCTCGTCGCCGTGTGATCGCCCCAAAAACGGATATAGCACCACCACCTCCGCCACCTATAGGAGGTGCGCCTCCTCCACCTCCCCCCCCAGGCGGTGATGCACCACCTCTTCCTCCAAGCATGGGCGACAGCAAGCCAGGTAAGCGTGGAACCGGCCTGAATGAAGGCGAGTTGGGTAGTCTCCTTGGAAGCAAAAAAAGTGGGAAGCGCAGAGCAGCAGCAGTGCCACCACCACCGCCTCGAAGTAGTCTGCCGCGCTCTTTGCGTAAAAGCCAGGTGGCTTCTGTGATTCGACGAAAAGGTGCCACCATCACCAACTGCCAAGAAAGTTATGGGAGCAGTACCAAGTCCATCACGATCAGTTGGGTGATTCGGCGCTCAGGCCGTCCAAAAAGCATCCGGGTCAAAGGTGCCAGTGGACGTTTTCGATCCTGCGTGCGCAAAGCCGTCTCCCGCTGGCGCTTCCCCAAATTCTCCGGTGATCCCATCGACATCACAGGTGTCCCTTTCTCCTTCTAGCCGTTCTGTAAAACTCACCCCAAATGGGATACAAAGCCAACACAGAATGGACTTGACGCTTCGCTGAGGTTTACTCTTCTGTCGCTTGCGGCACAAAGTCTCACAGCCCTCTTCATCCCCAAGAAAAACAAGCCTACAACAACACAACCCTACGTCTCAAAACGAATGTTGAGACACGTGTAACAACACACACCTACGTCCGAAACTCGTTGCAAGACACCAAAACAAGCCTGACAAAACACCGGGCTGGTGCACCAGCTCTCAGAGTTTGCCATACACAGCAGAATGTTCATGAATTTTCCGGGTAAATTCAAAGGAACTTTCTGTCCTCAAAAGATACTGATTCTTTTCCCTTGTGGGATAGGATGTAGAGTGTTATTAACACTACCCAATACAGATAAAGGATGGACCTTAGTAGGTCAATCCTCATTGATTTTATTCAACTTCAGACAAGCTAGGAGAGCAAAAATATGGAGCTACTTTTATTGATGGCAGGAACAGGGCTTAAGAAGTCCGTATCCATAAGCCAGTGGTTGGATAACAATCCTCTTGTACTGTTTTTTGTTTGCACAATGTTGTTGCTCCTTTTGGCACAGATTCTTCGTCCTATGTTTATCGACGACGAAGCTGAAGGTGTGGTTGCTCCGAAAAAGCCCCGTCACTCCTCTCCAACAGAAAGGGTTTCTACAAAATCCACACAAGAGTCAGAGCGTATCACGGATAAGCCCTCTATCTCCAAGCCAAAAGCTGAGACAGAAACAACAGATACGACACCCAAGGAGGCACCAGTCTCCGAACCGGACGAAACTTCAGCCGAAGATATAGCTGATACACCTGAAACGGCAGTAGAAGACTCCGAACCACAACCGGTAGCAGAGCCTATCAAGGAAGCCCCCGTCAAAGCCAAAAAAGAGAAAAAGAAGAAAAAGAAGAAAAAGAAGGCTAAAGTCGAAGCCAAGGTCAAAGAGCCTGTTGCGGAAAAAACTCCTATCGAAAAAGAAGAGCCGGTAGTCAAAGAAGAGCCGGTAGTCAAAGAAAAACCGGTAGTCAAAGAAGAGCCGAAGGAAGATGAGGCTGAAGCTCGCAAGAAACGCCATCGAAAGTTACAGGACAAACGCGCAGTACATGTGAGTGAGCTTGCGTCTTCCGAAGTTGATAAGAGTCCGAAACCTCGAACATTGCGTGAAGGTCTGGAGTCAACACGCCAGGGTTGGGTTTCCCGTTTGGGTGATCTGCTTCGAGGAAAAAAAGAGCTGGATGACGAGCTTCTCGAAGAACTTGAAGAGATCTTATTCACAGCCGATATTGGTACGCGCACCACCCAACAATTACTACAAACCATTGAAGAGAAGATGGATCGCAATGAACTGAGTGATCCAGAAAAAGTACGAGAAGCGATTAAGGATGAGATCTATCGTATCCTTACATTTGAAGCAGAAAAACTCGACTTTGATAGCGAGTCTCCCTTTGTCGTGATGGTGGTGGGTG
>JALTMC010000208.1 GCA_027005175.1 Myxococcales bacterium | reverse complement strand
ACCGAGATAGAGCCTTTTCGGAAGTCGGAGTCACCGATTTCGACGTTGACAACGGCAGCTTTGTCGGAGGCAAAGGCTCGTTCGAGGGCACCGTTGAGTTCGGCAACTTTGGTGACATGTTCGCCGTGAGCACCCATACCTTTTGCGATGAGATCATAGCGGGTGTAGTTGAGTTTGGTTGCGACGAGGCGATCGTCTCCATACATCTCAGCTTGGCCACGTAGGATCTGAGTCCATCCTGCGTCATTTCCAATAATGCAAGTCACTTTAATGTTTTGTCGTACCATGGCTTCAAACTCAAAGCCATTGAGTCCAAAGGTTCCATCGCCCGACATTAAGATGACGTTGTGGTCGGGGCGGGCGAGTTTGGCCGCCATCGCATATCCTGGTCCAACCCCGAGTGTTCCAAGAGGGCCGGGATCCATCCAGGAACCGACTCCATGAACCTTGAGAACATAGGCCGCTGAACCAATAAAGTCTCCACCATCACCCACCACGATGGTCTTGTCGTCGATAAAGCGATTGACCTGGTTACACAGATACAAGGGGTTTATTGGATCGGAGTCATTTTTCATCTCCGTTAGCATCCCGGAGATGCGCTTATCTTCGAACGCTTGTACTGTGTCGAGCCAGGCTTTGGTCTCGGGAGCACGATCTTTCAGGCGTTCATGTAGGCCATCGAGAACAAGACCTGTATCACCAACAATACCGACATCCACCCGGCGATTGCGGCCGATCTCACCACCGTCTAGATCGACCTGAATCAGCTTTGTGCCCTCGGGAATCGACTCACCATATTTGAGGCGAAAGTCGAGGGGTGTACCAAATACGATAGCGACATCGCACGCACCAAGTGCTTTGCTGCGACTGCGAATAAAGCGGCAGGGATGGTCGATAGGCATGGAGCCACGCGCCATACCGTTGACAAAACAAGGCATAGGAACATCACCAAGAAAGTCTAACAAAGCATCACGTCGTCGGGACCAACGCCATTGCCCACCCACCACCAAGGCAGGATTCTTTGCGGCCGCGATCAGATCGGCAGCTTCGTCTAAGGCCAAGGGGTCTCCCGCTGCTCTCGCTTCGGTGCGATAGCCCTCGTATGCGACGATTTCGTCTTCAGCACAACCCATAAACAAAACATCGAGAGGCATCTCCAAAAATACGGGTCCAGGAACTCCTGTGGTCGCGATTCGGAATGCCATCTGCATATACTCCTGCAAACGTCGTGACTCTGGGACAGAGACAGCCCATTTACAGATCGGACGCAACAGTTCCACATGATTCATATCCTGGAGAGAGCCGCGATCTTGTCCGCCAAATTGACTGAGCAAGCGAGAACCCTGTCCGCCAATCAACACCATCGGAACTTGGGCACGCTGTGCGTTGGCCACTGCTGTTACTGCATCTGTAACTCCAGGACCTGCTGTCACTACGGCAACACCGGGCTTTCCTGTTGCACGGGCCCATCCATCGGCCGCGTGAGCTGCCGATTGCTCATGACGTACATCAACCACTCGAATACCTTCTGTAAGGCATCCATCGTAAATCATCTGGACATGACCACCACACAATGTAAAGATGTGATCGATACCTTCCGCCTTAATCGCTCTGGCCACAATATGACCACCCTGCACAAAACTCATAGAGCCTCCTAAATATGAACGGCAGTAAAACGGCCTCCCAAGGTACGGGATGATGGAAGAAAGGTCAAGGCGATGGAAGGATGTGTGGTATGCTGAAATCACATATCATTTCACCGTTGCGGAGGTTCTTATGTTTGTTTTTCAAGCTTTGTTGATCGTGTTGCTTCCTGCACTGGCTCTTTGGCTTGACAAGCGTGTCAAGATCGTTCGCTGGCTAGGGCCTGTTGTGCTCTGTTATGTGTTTGGGATTGCCTTGAGTAACACGGGCTGGACCGCTCATAAGGCGACAGTGGATCTCATTCAAACAGCTACCGTGATCTTGGCGATTCCCCTGCTCTTGTTCTCTTCCGACTTTATCGCATGGCTGAAGCTTGCTCCCAAAACAATACTGTCCTTTCTTCTGATGATCTTCTCTGCTGTTACTAGTGCCATGCTTACATTTTATGTTTTGGGTCACAAGCTTGAGAAGTACTCCTCTGAAGTGGCAGGGATGTTGGTGGGGATGTATACGGGAGGGACAGTGAACACCATCGCCATTGGAACAGCTCTCGGCGTACCCAAAGCATTTTATATACAAGTCACCATTGCTGATATCATGTGTGGCGGCCTCTGGCTTCTTGTCCTGCTTAGCGTCGCTCAACGGTTCTGTCTTTTGTTTCTGCCGGCTTTCCAACAAAACAACCCCTCTCTTTCCACTCAGGAAGTTGCATCGACAGAGGACTCCATAACGGTCATTCCAACTTCACAGAAACTTCAAGAGCTGGGTCTGGCCGCCCTGCTCTCCACACTGATTGTGGGAGTGAGCGCAGGTGGCAGTATGTTAATCTTTGGCAAAGTTCTGGACCTCCCCGTCATTCTTACACTGACGACACTAGGGCTTGCTGCATCTTTCCTCCCTCGAATTCGCAATTTGGCCTGGAGCTTTGAAGCAGGCGACTACCTGATGTTGGTGTTCTGTGTGGCCATAGGCTTTGAGGTCAACTTTGTTAGAATGCTCAAAAACTACCAAACATTGCAGCTGCTTATGCTTTTTACTGCCTGTCTCATGTTTGGTGCTCTCCTGATCCACTTTACACTCGCGGCCATCTTTCGCATCGATGCCGATACCACCTTGATCACATCGGCGGCAGGCATCTTTGGCCCTCCATTCATCGGACCCATTGCCCGCGCTCTCAACAATCGACAACTCGTTGTATCCGGCCTCACCATGGGAATCGCTGGACTTGCTATGGGCACATACCTCGGCGTCTTCTTGGCGAAATTTCTACATCCTTAACGAAGCCGAAGCCAAAACAAATTGTAACTTCGATGGGCGATTCCTCTCGCAAGCGATCTCTTGCAATTGTACAAAAATATACCTACATAGTGTGTGCGTGTGGTGTGGTGCGGTGCGATGGTCTTTTTCTTTCTTTTCATCCTTTTTTGCCTCCTTCCCCAATGCAAACTGGGGGATCGGCTAGCGAGATGGCTATGAAATCAATCAAACGGTTCTTTTGGATAACGCTATTTGTACTGCTGGCCGGGACGGGGACCTACTATCCTTTAACACGACACGTGGTGATCTACCAGTCTAGTTTGTTTCTTGTACCGAAAGCTGGTATGACTTTCTACAACACCTATCTCAATCTCGACAAACATCCTGAGCAGTGGTGTGTGGTTCATAACAGCTCCACATTGTACAACCATTTCTACAAACATCACTTTATGAGCACCATGCGAACCAAGATCTCGTGTGCGGCAAAATCGACAGCTCATGGGATGTGGAAAAAAGTCAAAACGGGTGTTCAGACGGGTGTGTCTGATGGCATTAAGTGGGTGAAACGTGAAACACCAAAGCAACTTAAAAACTTAAAAAAGACAGCGATAGAAGGTGCGAACTATCTCAAGAAACAGGCCAAAAAGTCTATGAAGAATCTACAAAAATAACTTGTTTCTTGGTTGCAGGACGATCTCGTAAAGCCTACTGTCTTTGGCTTGGAAGTTGTGGAGAGGATTGTGAGTTGATGCAAAGGGTAGCATCTCGTTGTTTTTCTTTTTGGTTCCCGTGCTTGTTGGTGATTGGCTGGATCATGTGGACATATACTATGGGGTGTGGTGGTGAGATCAATGTCACCCTTCCTGGATGTGAAGACTGTCAGGATCGCTGCATTCGTAAAAGCGAAAAGGCTGGCCGTTGTGTTGCTTGTCTCAATAACAAACAGTGTCAATCTGACAAGGCACCGACGAAGTTATGTACGTCGGACAATCGCTGTGTGTGTGGGACCCACAAAGATTGTGGTAGTGGATATTGCAATGTGAGTGAAGGTCGATGTGTGGAGTGTTTGGAAAATGCACACTGTAAAAGTGAAGACAAGCCGATTTGTTTGCGTTCGATTGCACGCTGTGGTGGTTGTAAACCCGGCGATGTTCGGGGCTGTGCTCCGTCTGACTTGAAGATCTGTGTCAAAGGGACACAGACCTGCAAAAGTACGGGGGAGTGGGATAGTTGCAAAGACTGGGAAGCCTGTAAATATTGTCCCAACAATCCTTGTGTTGTGGGTGAGAAACAGTGCAAAACAGATAGCAAGACAAAGCCCGGGAAGTATGTGTTGTGCCAAAAGGACGACAAAGGCTGCCCTGTCTGGGGGACTGTGAAAAAGGAGTGCTCCTCAAAAGAAGTCTGTGACAACGGCGAGTGTGTTGACCCAAGCTGTCCTCCACAGGAGTGTCAGGCCGGTGCTACACGATGTGCCGATAAGAGCAATGTTCAAACGTGTGGCAAAGACAAAACAGGCTGCTTGGTGTGGCAGCCCAAGTCACCTTGTCCTGCCGGAAAGAGCTGTAGTGATACTTTAAAGAGGTGTACAGACTGTGTTCCCAAAGCAGAGACCTGCAATCAAAAAGACGACAACTGCGATGGTAAAGTGGATGAGACCTTCACAGATCTGGGGCAGGCTTGTGAAGTGGGGAAAGGTATCTGCAAAGTTTCAGGGGTAAAGATCTGTGCCAGTGATGGTAAAGGGACAGTGTGTGGTGCCAGCCCCGGTACATCATCCAAAGAACAATGCAATGGTTTGGACGATGACTGTGATGGCACCATCGATAATGGTGCCGTCTGTGCCAATGGAAAACCCTGCAAAGATGGGATCTGTGGCACTCCTGAACCCGGTTGTGCCGATGGCACTCGTGAGTTATTCACCAAGATGAGTAAGTTTCCGTTGATTGCTGGGTGCAAAGGTTTCTTTCGAGGGGAGAGCTTGCGGAAAGCTCGAACAAACCAAAGTTGTGGAGGCAATCAGAACCAAGCCTGTCCGGCTGCTGAGGACCTCTGTGCCAAAGGATGGCATATCTGTGCCAAAAATGGTGATCCCACAGATCTTCGAAATGGCACCACGGGCGACGATTGTGCCAAAAATGGTCCAGGTTTGTTTGTGGCCGCCTCCAGTCATTGTATTAACTCCAAGCCGACCTGTAGCTATCGAACAGCGGGGGCTCTGCCTTGCAAAACCGGTGGCCTTTGCTCAGAGCCTATCTGTTGTGGGACAGGCTGTAAGCCCGGAACCTGCACCAGCGCCGTGTGGGCCAACAAGACCTTGTGTGCTCGTCCCAAGACTTTTATTGGCTGTGCCAATGGAAACTCTTTCCACGGTAGCCCCACTTTATCGGGTGTCCTCTGCTGCAAAGACTCCCCATGATCCCGGTTGTCTCTGAAGATCGGAGTGTCTCACAAACAAGGAATTTTTTTTCATTGCATGCAGGGAGTCATCTCGGGTAGAGTGGTGGGCTATTCGATTGATTTGACAACTTTTTACCCCGAGCTTTACTATCTACATGAATCTATCCTGCCCTGTTTGCCAAAAGAACTGGCCACTTCAGTCTTCCCTGCTTTATGTTTGTTCTGATTGTCACGGAAATCTTGAAGTTCTTTACGATTATGACCAGATTCGCCGCGATGTTCCGCGTGATTCGTTGCGTTCTTCTGCCTTTGATTTATGGCGATACTTGCCTTTGTATCCGGTGAAGGAAAGCGTCCAGGGACCTCTTGTTGGAGGTACTCCTTGCTTTGCTACCCCGCGTCTTGCCCGCCAGTTTGGGTTGCGTGAAGTTTGGATCAAAGACGATGGTAAAAATCCAAGCGCTTCCTTTAAGGATAGAGCCAGCTCTGTGGCCTTGCAGTGGGCAAAGGAGAATGGGTACGAGACGATCGCTGCTGCATCGACTGGTAATGCTGGTGCGGCAGCTGCGTTGTGGAGTGCTGTGTTGCAGCAACCTGCTTATATCTTTCTTCCACACACCGCTCCTCCTGCCAAAGTTGCCCAGTTGATGGCCTTTGGTGCCCATGTGGTGATGGTGAATGGAAGTTATGACCAGGCCTTTGATCTCTGTATGGAGGCTTGTCAAAAGTACGGCTGGTACAATCGAAACACAGGCTACAACCCCGTGACACGAGAGGGGAAGAAGTCTGTTTCTTTTGAAATCGCAGATCAGTTTGACTGGGAACCCCCTGATGTTGTCGTGGTCTCTGTAGGTGATGGGAATATCATTAGCGGTGTTTGGAAAGGCTTTCAGGAGCTTGTTAAATTGGGGTGGATCAAGAAGGCACCCCGGTTGTTGGCTGTACAAGCCGAGGGAAGTGCTGCGGTGGCGCGAGCTTGGGAAAGTAACCAGCCCCTCAAGCCCGTAATGGCAGACACCTTGGCAGACTCCATTTCTGTCAACTTACCACGTGATGGTGACGCGGCTGTCCGAGCCATTCATGAATCGGAAGGCTGGGCTGTTCAGGTGTCTGACCAGGCCATCCTGGATGCCATTCCCGAGCTGGCCCAAACCACAGGTGTTTTTGCCGAACCAGCCGCCTCCGCCGAGCTCGCGGGACTTCATCAAGCCACGCGGCACGGGTTGCTTGAAGCAGCGTGGCGCGTACTAA
>JALTMC010000207.1:6606-22569 GCA_027005175.1 Myxococcales bacterium | reverse complement strand
GGCATTGTTGCTGGCTTCTGCTCTGGGGGTTTGGGCGGCTTGGCGGGTAGAGCTTTTGTGGGGACAACTAACACAAGCCAATCGCCTTGATCGATATCGTATCGTGAAGCGTATGCAAACCAATGGCATGAGTCGAATTGAGATCGGATGGCATGAACTCTTGGAGCGTCCTTGTATTATCAAACGTTTACCGGGCTCAACGTTTCCTCTTGAGTCGGAGGTTCAGGAGTTTCGCCGGGAAGCAGAGCTTGTGATCTGGGTTCAAAATCCGCATGTGGTGCGAGTCTTTGACTTTGGTGAGACCAAAGAGGACTTCTATCTTGCCATGGAGTATCTGGTCGGTGTCAATCTGCATCAGCTACTCAAGGCACAAGGGCCCCTACCACAACGACGTGTGGTCTTTCTGATGCGCCAGATCTGTGAGGGAATGGCGGCTGTTCACGAGCAAGGGATCTTGCATCGCGACATCAAGCCCTCCAACTTGTTTCTCACTGTAGGGCATGGGCAGTATGATTTTGTGAAGGTTATCGACTTTGGGATCGCTCGACGTCGACCGTCTTTGCGTTCGGGGGCCTCGGGCAAGGAGAGAATCCCCGGGACGCCCGCGTTTATGGCACCTGAACGATTCCATGGAGAGGGAGATTTACCCTCTGAGATCTATGCTCTGGGTGTCTTACTCTATACCTTGCTTGCTGGACAGCCTCCTTTTCGTGCAGCCTCCGTTGAGGAGTATAAGATGCTGCATTCTTCCCAGGAGCCTCCCGTGGGTCGATTGCGGGCCCAGCGACCTGAACTTTTGCCCCAGGTCGCTGACGTGATCATGCAGGCCATGGCAAAATCTCCAGCTCAGCGATTTTCTTCTGTGGAAGCGATGAGAGGAGCGTTGGACCAATGTCAGCAACTTCTCGGGATCTGGCGACAAGAAGAAGCACAGCAAGCCTGGCAATATTTGCTCCATCACAAATGGGTTGACACGACATCGTTGTCTTCTCTCTTTCCTGAGATGCCCTCGTTTGCGATGACGGGGGCGGCGTCGTCATTTCAGGAACATCAAAATGTCTCTCAACCGGTGTATACAAGCTCCTTTCAAGGAAAGAGAGACAGTAACACTCCCGAGGTTCAGACGTCGATGCTTGAAGCACCTGGAGAACAACAAACAGGTGGTGTTCCTTCTTTGGTTTTGCCTGACTGGGATGAACTTCACACCGGAACTCGAAATTCATGACTTTTTTGAACGATGCATCGTCAACTCAGCCAGCCTACTCTGTTGAGACTATTTCACTGCGTTGGGGGAGATCTCGGTGGCTTTGGGGTCTGGGTCTTTTGTGGGTCAGTGGTAGCATCATGTGGGGGAATATGCGTTGGGGACAAAGTGGTTCCATCCAGCGCTCTTGCTACCTGAAGAATACAGCTCCTTATGAGTTTCCGTTGCCGCGTCCGACCTTGTCGCTTCGAAAACCTGTAAAACCCGATTGGGTTCGACGGTTAAAGCGGCCTTTTATGCGCGGCGTGAGCCTTGGCATGTATTTCAAGACCCAAGACTTTGATTACGATCAGTTTCTCAAAGATATCAGTGATGCGGGGGCCAGCCATGTGGGCTTTGTGATTAGCTGGTACCAGAAGGATGTACGCTCCGGAACGATCGAGCGCGACCCTCAAAAAACTGTGAGTGATGCACGCTTAATCCAAACCATTCATCAAGCTCGTGCGCGAGGATTACAAGTCTTTTTATTGCCCATCATTCGACTTCGTGAGCGTGGCCCTGACGATTGGCGCGGTGTGATCAAGCCAACCGTTTTGGAGGACTGGTGGCGAAGTTATCGAAACTATATCCTCCATTATGCCCGATTGTCCCGAAGCTATGGGGTTGAACTGTTCTCCGTTGGAAGTGAACTGGTCAGTATGGAGAAACATCGACAACGATGGCTCTCGTTGATTTCGAGTGTGCGGCAGATCTTCCCTGGAATGCTCGTTTATTCCGCCAACTGGGACCATTACGAGCCTGTTACTTTTTGGGATTCGTTGGACTATATAGGGATCAGTAATTACTATGAGTTGAGCAAAAAGAAGTTGCCACAGGTGGCAGAACTTCGACGATCCTGGACCAAAATCCGCAAGAAGATCGAGGCGTGGAAGCGCAATTACCCCCGGCAGCCCTTAATCTTTACAGAGGTCGGATATTACAGTCAGCTAGGGACAAATATCTATCCTTGGGACTACACTCGAAATGAACAGATATCCCTGGAAGAACAGCGACGATGTTATCGGGCTTTTACGGATGTTTGGAGCAAGAGTAAGGCTCTTTCGGGCACTTTTTTCTGGAATTGGTTCAGTCGTGGTGGCCCCAAGGACAAAGGCTACTCTCCACGTGGTAAGCCTGCGGAGTGTGTTTTGCGGGAATGGTACGCCAAGATTCGTCGCAACGAACATCGCCCTCGGTATCGCTGGATTCGCACAACTCGCTCGGGAACTTCTCCCCGTCCCTCTCAGGCTGTGGGATCTTCGCAAAAAAACTGTGCTCGGTCTTCCCGAAGAGGCCGTGCTCCTCTCTCTCAGACGAATAAGAAACGCTGACAGTATGGTTCTTCACACCTCTCTTGTTTGGTCCGACTCAGGCGGGAAGAGCAGAAAAATTCTTGCGTGTGGTGTCTACAAGTGTTCATATACGAGTAGGAGAGACGGATGAGTCAAAGAGAGTGGTGTGGACTGTCGTTGCAGTATGTCCTTTGAAATCAGGGGGATCAGAGGTTTCGCTGTTGCTCTCTCCACCATTCAGGTGAGACGCCACTTCCCCCATCACATTGCCTCAGGAGAATGCGCTGTATGGCACAACAACATCCAATTACGCTCGTTGGGCATCTTGCTTATCCGGTAATGGGTTCTGGAGAGAACCAGACACAAGTGTTGCTGTGTTCTTTGAAAGCATACGATTTGGAACTGACACAGCGAGCACCTCTCACTCTCATGCTATGCCTGGACACATCGGGATCTATGATGGGGCGACCTCTTGAGTTGGTCGCTGAATCCATTGCGATGCTTTTGTCAAAGCTTGATTCTCGCGATCGTTTGGGCATGGTGACTTTCAACAATCGAGCACGCTTAATCAGCCCATTGCGTGCCGTCAATGAAGAGGGGCGAGCCTTTTATCAAGGCGTGTTGCGTGGGATTCAGGCTTTGGGTAGCACCAACATGTCAGCAGGGTTACAGCTTGCATTGGAGCATCTTACTCGCGACAGTGAAGGCTTATCTCATCTCTTGCTCTTTTCTGATGGACAACCCAATCGTGGCGAGATAGATACAGAAGAGCTCCAGAGTATTGTTGGAAAGGCTGATACCCGTTGCTCTGTGAGTTGTTTGGGATTTAGCGCAAAGCACGACGAAGACTTACTGTACACCCTCGCTCGTACAGGGCGAGGAGGGTATGCTTATATTGAGAGTGCCGAGACGATCCCCATCGCGTTCGCCAAAGAACTCGGTGGGATGCTGAGTATTGTAGGTAACCATATTCAACTCTTGTTGCGGCCACGGGCTGGCTGTTCGATTCTAGGTCTGCGTAATGACGTCAATCTCAAGTACACAGGGCAAGGGCTCATGGTTGAGCTTCCCGACATGCTCGGTGGAGCACAATACCATCTCTTTGTCGATGTTCAGGTGGAGGCTCCTGAGTCCCATGGAGTGAGGCCACTTGTTGAATTTGAACTACGCTATATTTTGCCCGGCACACACCCCCAACAGGTCTCGTTGACTCACCAGGTTGAATACACTGTCGCGGAACAACCCAGCGGCGAGATGAACCCGATTGTTTCGACGCGTTTGCTTTTGTATGAAGTTGCAGCTGCCTGGGAAAAAGCACACATGTTGGCCAACTCAAATAAGTTCTCTGAGGCGATTCAATTGTTGACAGAACAACAGAGCCGCTTGCGTGCTGCACCTGGATTCCGCGAGGAAAAGGGCGATATTCGCAATTGGTTTGAACAAATGGTAGACGAGATCGCTGTGCTGTCGGAGTACCCTCGGGGTGAGCGTTATCAACATATTCGCAAAGTCGCGATGAGTGAGATGCCCGACCCCTCAGGACTCATGCGTCGAGGTAGTACTTCCATTGTCGAACTGAACACCACACAGCGGAGCCTGTTGGGTGAGCTGATGCTCAAAGCTGTGGGAATGCCTCATGCTTATCTTCAGATCGAATTCGTTCCAGATGACTCCGAACTTGAAGTCGGTCATGTTTTCCCCATCCTGGGTGAGGCTTCCATCGGTCGTATGGGCGAGATCATCATCGATCATCACTCCATCGGCAAGCGACATGTTCGGCTGGTCGCAACACCCAAAGGCTATATTGTCATTGATCTTCTCTCCATCAATCCTCCCTCTATTAATGGTGAAGTGATGCTTCATCCCACACTCCTGTCCGATGAGGATATGATCCATATTGGCGACTTCTTCCTCAGCTTTCATATGGGACTTGCCCCTGAACTGCAACGATCTCTCCAGTTCTAACTCAGCTGATTCACCAAACGCTGGGCTACAATACACAACGTCCGGCATCTTGTGTGATTTGACATGCTTTTGATTCTGTCTCGTTTTGACGTGTTATTCTTTTGAGAGACCATGCCATTGTTGGAGGGCTTGGAGGGCGGCCTGGATCTCGATGCGACCATCGCGCCGAAGGAGGACACGTGAAATATCTGCGAGATCGGCGCGTTGGGAGGGGGTCATCATGCGGTACATGGCGTGGAAAGGGTCTTCCGGTTCAAGTGCCGGAACGATCGAGCCTTTTTGGTCGATCAGGGCCAGTCGATGTGTGGTGGTCGTTTGGTCTGTCTCCACAATGGTAATGCGGTGGGGGCCTGGGCCATAGTGCCAGGCGTCGATCAACTCGGAAAACATCTTTTTGTAGTCTGCGGCTTCTCCTTCGGGATGCATCAGCATTTCAAAGAAGGCTTCCAAAAGCAGCAATCCATCTGGAGTTTTCGACGGCTCATGACCGGGGGACAAGAATCCCCAAAAGCCCATATCTGCCATGTTTTGAGACATCCGATCCACGAGCAATCCGTAGAGTGCAGCTTCGAGAGGTCCGATGGCTGAACCTTTAAAAAGCTGCTCGGCCTGCGAGGGATCTTCGCAAAGAGCGATCAAGGCTTCTCTCGCCTCTGGATATCTCGGGTAATAGGGCCGGTCTGAAGTCGCCTCTTTCAAAGAGTTGTTGCGTTGTTGTTTGGCCCACTGGATGTATTCGGCTTCCGGCTCCTGCAAGGTCTCTGCCAGGCGTAGGGCTATCTCCGGCTTGGGCACGGACAAACCCTCTTCAATACGCTCCAAGTAGGCGGCTTGGAGACCAACACGGTTTCCAAGTGTCTCTCGCGAAAGCCCCAATTGTTCTCGTCGTTTCCGAATTCTATTGTGCAAAATGATCTTCCTTCATCCATTCTGTTGTTGCTTCCTTGCGTAACTATTTGTATTCGTCCATCATACTCAAGGGGGAAGCGGAATCATAGTATCGGATCGAATCTTAAGAAGGAGTGATCTTCATCATGGCATTTTTTCACCAACGTCCCGATTGGTATCTACCCGAATCAAAGGCCACGCCTGAGAAAGTATACCTCAATCGTAGAGCTTTGTTGCGTGCCATGGGTCTCGGAGGGCTGGCACTGGCTGGCGGGCCACTCTTATCGGGCTGCTCCAACTCTACCGAAACATCCGGTGAACATGCAAGCCAGGATGCTTCTACAACAAAGGACTCCTTCATCCAAGACTCCTTCATCCAAGATTCCTCCATCCAAGATTCCTCCATCCAAGATTCCTCCGATCGTTCTGGCTCGTCCAATCTGCCTACAGATCCCAAAAGGAATTACGACACCGATGTTCCTGGACTTGACCTTTATCCTGTAAAACGCAACGATAAGTACAAAGTTCCTGAGCGCGGTATCACACCCGAAGATCCTGTCCAAACCTTCAACAACTACTACGAATTCTCCTTGAGCAAGGGCGGGGTATGGAAGGCGACAGGCTCATATGACACCACGCCCTGGACTCTTGAGATCGTAGGTCTTGTCGATAAACCCTTGCGACTCGATTTGGATGATTTGATTCGAAAAAACAGCCTGGAAGAGCGAGTGTATCGCTTTCGTTGTGTGGAGGCATGGGCCATGACTGTCCCCTGGACGGGCTTCTCTCTGGCTGACTTGCTCAAACAAGCACAACCCAAATCTTCCGCCAAATATGTACGCTTTCTCTCTGTCAGCCGCCCCTCTCAGATGCCGAATATCGATGTCCTGAAACATTATACCTGGCCGTACCATGAAGCTCTACGCCTGGATGAAGCTCTCAATGAGTTGTCTTTTGTGGTGACTGGCGTCTTTGGTCATCCACTGACCAAACAGATGGGGGCACCGCTGCGGATCATCCTACCCTGGAAATATGGCTACAAAGGTCCAAAGGCTGTCACTCGTATCGAACTTACCGACAAGCAACCTCCCACTTTCTGGAACACCGCCGAACCTTCTGAGTACGGCTTCTATTCCAACGTCAACCCCAAAAAGCCACACCCTCGTTGGAGCCAAGCCAAAGAACGCCTCCTCCCCGATGGAAAAGAAGTCGTCACCCAACTCTACAACGGCTACGCTGCCCAAGTCTCCTCTCTCTACAAAGGAGATGAGTTTTAGTCGCGCTGTGGGCGGAACTTTTCCATAGGTTCGGCTAGCAGTGCTCCGTATTTCATAAAGGAGATGATCTCTCGTAGAACTGTGAGACGTTGACATCTTCAAGATGACTTTTCGTTGAACTGTGAGACGTTGTCACTCAACGCTGTAACGGCTGCATCACGCAAGTCTTCTTTCTTACATCTGCTGAGGCTTTGCTTGCTCCCGCGATGAACAACATGAGTGATTCAGGCTAAAGAGTCTTGTTTTGGAGCGAAGAGGTGAGCTTGAGCACAAAATCTGACAAATCGAGTTTGGCTTGCTAAAACTTGAAGTGTCTGTTGTTGCATTGTCACTTTTTGTGAGGCTTCATTATGAAACGTACCTTCTTGTATTTGTTGGTTCTCAGTGTTGGACTTGGCTTTTGGGGGATGGGTTGCGTGGGGCCTCAGGTTCGGTCTGGGTATGATCTTGGCTCCTATAAGTTGTCTGTGTATTGGCTGGCACACGAGCATCGCTTTCGGGGAAAGCGTCGGGTCCCTCTCTTTTTTGGCAAGTTGAAGATGACTCGTGTTTCCAAACGATTTGCCAGGGCCATCCGGATGCAAGGGACGGGTCGTTTGCGCGATGGTACGTTGGTTCAGTATGTTCGAACTTGTCGGTATCGTGGTCGGTTTTGCTTGAAAGTCCGCGTGGTCAACAAACAGGTCTTTCCGATGGGAGTGGGAGCTGCGGGAATCGCTCTTCAGCCGCTGCGTTCTGTGGCTGCTGATGGTCGTTTTCGGTTTGGTACATCGCTGTATATTCCCCGCCTTGGCAAGTTGATTCGTCGCCGGGGACAGCGACACGATGGATGCTTTGTCGTCCATGACAGGGGAGGCCGGATTCGCGGGAACCGCCTGGACCTGTTTACTGGAAGTCACCAGATCTTTCGACGCTATCTTCGCCGTCGATTTCCTCGCTATGTCCGTGTCTATGCCAATCACCGCCATTGCACTTCTCATCTCGCACAAATATTTAAGAGGATGTATGCGCCATGAATTCAGTTTGGATGAAAAGTGCTTTTCAAAAACGACGTGAAGACTTATTGATGAGTCGAGCCGACCTCGCTCACAAGTCCGGTGTTTCTATTCAAACCATTGTACGAATCGAAGGTGGTAAGCCCTGTCGGAGACAAACACAACGGAAGCTACTTCTCGCACTTGATCTGGCTGCCGCAGATAGTTCATGGCTCTTTGGTCTGCAACGATAGAGTCACGTTTTGGTTGTCCGATAGAGATAAGATAGCTTATGGCTCTTTGGTCTGCAACGATAGCCCACAAGTGAAAAGAAAGTAGGGTGGGCCAAGGCCGCAGATAGCTTATGGCTCCTTGGGTTGTTGGCTAGAGATGCATTTGGGTTGTTGGCTAGAGATGAAATGTTTTTGTTATTTCCTGGTGAAGCAGTTCAACCCAGGGGTTGTTGGGGTGTGTGTGTTGGTACTTTCTCCAGGCCTCGTGATGTTCTGGTGTTGCATCGTATTGGGTGCGACAATACAGAAAGTAGGGGAGGGCTTTTTCGTGTTCTGGTTCATGCTTCAAGACAGAGGCATACGTTGCGCTGGCTTCTTTCATTCTGCCGAGATGTCGGTAGAGATCGGCGAGATCCAAGGAGATGGGGATAGGATCGGAGCAGTCAGAGAGGGCTACTTCGTAGGTGCTGATAGCGTCATCCCATCGTTCTAGGGCTTCGTAACACAACGCGAGAACAATAGCAGAGCGCCATGTGGGTTTGAGTCTACAGGCTTTATGAGCAAGTGGCAGAGCTTGTTTTAAGTCTTCGAGCTTTCGATAATAGGATGACACCAGAGAGGCGATATCTGCGTTGTTGGCATGTACCCTGAGAACTTCAAGAATGGCAGGTTGGAATGTTTTGAGTTCGTGTTTGGCGGTATGAGAGACCGTTCGTCCTGGAAACTGATCCATGACGCTGGCCAAGAAGGCCATCACCCACTCCACATGGAGCTGAGATACGATCTCCTTACGTTCCAGCCATCGTATGGCCCAGCGATCAAATCCCGCGTAAGGTAGCACTTGATGTAGCTCATGAAGGTATTCAAACGCTCGGTTTACTTCTTGATTTTGGAGTGCGAGGTGAGCCCGAATTGCCAGCAAGGAGATGTCCGATGATTCCCCGGCTTGTGGCTCGATGGCATCCAAGGAGGGGAGGGCTTGATACAGACGGTTGAGAAGTGACAGGTTTTTTTCATGGACAGGATCGGCTCGCAGAGCCAGCCCGAGATGATAAGCGGCATCACTGTATCTTTGTTCGTACAAGGCAACATAGGCCATCTCATGCTGTAAGGATAAAAATGCATTGATAGCCTGAGAGAAGATATCGTTTTGGTGGAGACGTTGAACCCGGTAGGGTAGGGTGGCTTCGCTGCTCTTTGTGAAGTTCTGTTTGGCCTGCTCCACCATCTCCTGCGCTTCAGGGATCTGTCCCAGCACGCGGTGTGCTGCGGCCTGAATCAGTAAGATGGTACCCATACAAGAGAGTGTGTCGAGATGGAAGGTGCGATAGATATCAAGGGAGTAGCTGCACTCATCAAGGGCTTTCCAAGGCTCTCCTTCCTCCAGAGCACCAATGGCCAGATCCACGGAGTAGGATGCCACTTCAGGGTGATTTTCACCGTGGGCCCTACGGGCGATTTGTGAAGCGTCTCGAAGGAGCCGCTGTTGGGCATCATGACGCCCCTGTGCCCGCCGTAAGAGGGCGAGGGCTCGCAGAGACTCGGCCATCTGTGCATGAGAGGAGGAGAGCAGATGCTGGCGCAACTCCAACGCTTCGGATAACCGATCTTCGGCCTCTGTCAGAGTCTGTGATTCGCCGAGCATTTCGGCCTTTTGACGTAATATATCGCCCAATGTATGCAGGGTGGTCGCGCGGGAAATCGCATCTTCCAAATCGTGAGGCCACTGTTCACAGGCTTGTCTTGCAACGGTCTCTGCTTCGGACAGCCTCCCCAAACGAGCCAGGATCTTGGCCTGCAGTGTTTGTGCGATAAGCGTCTTGCTACGCGAGGCACGTTCTGCATTCTGCAAATAATCGATGGCCTTTTTGGCGTGTTGGTAGGCTGACGTATAGCGCCCGATCTCAAGGAGCAAGGAAGCAGAGTGATGGCAACTCAAGCCCATTTGCAATACCGAGGCATCTTCGGAGTTCTCCATGATCTGTTGGGCCACCAACGCGAGATCTGTTGCATCTTTAAGGTAGCCTTGGCCCGACAACTTGTCGCTGTACTCCATAAGCTTTTGCGCGACCCCAAAACCCTGAAATTGCTGGAGCCAATGCAGGACGTGCTGGTCAATGGGTCCACAGTCAAGGTATTCGTAGAGGGCTTGGCTGAGTTCTCGAATACGGTCAAGGTTGTAGAATGTGGCACATAGGATCTCCCAAGCCCACCGCTCTTCCGGTTCGAACAGGATTGCTTGTTGTGCAACTTGAAGGGCTTCTTCAAAGCGGTCCAGATAGGTCAGCGCTGTGGAGAGTATCTTCAAGATAGGGTGGAAATCTGGGTGCTGTTGATATCCCCGACGTGCAGCGATGATCGCTGCTTCAAAGTCTCCCATCCTAATGTAGGTGCTGGCTAGATTGTAATCGATAGTGGGGTTCAGAGAGGCTGCCTTGCGTGCATGCTCCAAAATGGCTGTCGCTTCCGAGAGGCGATCCTGCTGTACTAGGCCATGTGACAATACAATGAGAGCCTGTGGATGGTCTGGCTCGAACTCCAAATAAGATTGGGCTGCAGTCAACGCTTCTTCTGAACGCTCCAACTCCATCGCGAGAAGTGCCTGTTGAAGAAGGCTCTCTGGCTCAGAGCTATCATCCTGTAGTCGAGCATATGCTTCTGTCAGCAGAACAAGAGCTTCTTGAGCGTGACCCTGCTCACGCAACGCTTCTGCTTGTTCTTGTAATTGCTGAATCTCTACGATCATCTCTACACGCTCCAACTTCATAAGACACTGCCCAAGGGCGATGTTGCTGGAACAGCCTACTCGGAACCCCAACAAGTTGCAACGGTTGGGACTGCTTCTGCACGTTGTAAGACCTTAAAGCCCTTGACGATCTTATCGAAGAGCCATTACAACTTGCGCTTCCGCGCGACTCACCCTTTGTGGCTCGCTAACAAAGGGTCAACGACCCCCACCCCATCCAGGCTTCGTCCTGTCGATTCTGCCGGACCCGCGATCGGGAAGGGGCTTCCACGTCCACAACATAAGAGCTTTTTTCTGATGAAACCCTGGATTCTTGTTCTGATACTCATTGTTTTTCTAGGTTCCGCCATGCTTATGGGGGTGGCGTGGGGGACCGTCTCGATCTCTTGGACAGAGGTCTCACAGTTGCTCTGGACGGGGGCGCTCTCTTCTACCAGCAATCATGACTTGATCCTTCTACAGCTTCGACTCCCTCGGGTGTTGCTCGGCGCTTTGGTTGGGTTTTCGCTCGGTTTGTGTGGTGCAGTGATGCAAGGGGTCTTTCGCAACCCCCTGGCTGAGCCCTATCTGCTTGGTATCGCGAGTGGCTCTACTGCCGGAGCTGCTGTTACCATTGTCATGGGTTTTGGTGGCGTTGCTTTCTTGCTTCCTTTGGGAGCTCTCATCGGTGGTTTGTTCGCGGTGGGCTTGGTGCTGTGGATCTCACAAACACCTGTACTTCGGATGTCAAACTACACTTTGATCCTGGCCGGTGTTGCGATCGGTGCCGTCTTCTCCTCTGTGACCAGCTTCTTAATGTTTTTTTCCCACCAAGAACAACTTCAACAAGTTATCTTCTGGATGATGGGTAGCCTCTCTACAGCCCGTTGGGAATCCTTGGGACCCCTTGCTCTTCTCATCGCTTTGGGCAGCGGGGTTTTGTTTACATTGGCCCGTGACATCAACGCCATCTCATTGGGGGATGATATGGCCCAGCATCTGGGAATCCATCCTCAACGACTCAAACGTATCTCTCTCTTTTTGGCCACTCTTCTCACAGCATCGGCTGTTGCATTCTCCGGTACCATCGGCTTTGTTGGGCTGATTGTTCCTCACGCTGTGCGTCTGTTTGTTGGCCCGGATCATCGCTGGCTGTTCCCGATATCCGGGCTGGTGGGTGCCACCTTTCTCGTTCTGTGTGACCTGCTGTCTCGGATCATTGTGCGCCCTGCTGAGCTTCCTGTTGGTATTATCACTGCTCTCTTTGGGGCTCCTTTCTTTCTGTACCTGCTAAAAACATATCGCAGTGACCGATTGGAGCGAAGGTAGCCATGGACATCAAAATTCAACACCTCTCTACCGAGTACCAGGGAGAGCCTTGCTTGCAAGACATCTCTCTGCATCTGAAAGCAGGCTCCATCTTTGCTCTGGTTGGTCCCAACGGCTGTGGTAAAACGACCATGCTCAAGCATATCTCTGGCGTGTTACACACAGAGCATTCCTTGTCATCGATCTTGCTTGATATGCGTAGGCTTGCATCCTTTTCTACACGTGAGTTGGCCCGCTCTCTCGCTGCGGTAGAACAACATGTGACCACTGGATTTGACTTCTCGGTTCGCGACATTGTCGCGATGGGTCGCACTCCTCATGTCGAACGTTGGCAACGACTGGGTCCACGCGATCACAATGTTGTAGAACAGGCTTTGGAGCGCACTGCGATACGTCACTTGAGTTCTCGATCAGTCTTTCAGTTGAGTAGTGGTGAACGTCAGCGTGTGTGGTTGGCAATGGCTCTCGCTCAAGAGCCCAAAGTGTTGTTGTTGGATGAGCCCACATCCCACCTCGATTTGCGATTTCAACTTGAGATATTTGAAATCCTTCAACAACTCACAGAGCAAGGGATTACCGTTGTGGTGGCCATCCACGATATGAATCTCACTCTGTTGTACGCTCATCGTGTTGCTTTACTGCAAGATGGTTCTCTGATCGCAACCGGAGCACCCCAAGACGTGTTAACCCAACAGAACATCCACAAAGTGTTCCGGGTCACCATGAAACCCATACAAGATCCAGACACAGGAGACCTCGTGGGATTGATCCCACAACGCGAAACAAGTATATAGGTCCCCATCGATAATAACCAGCGATGACTCAACGATAACTCAACGATGACTCAATCACCAACGATAACTCAACGATAACTCAACGATAACTCAACGATAACTCAACGATAACTCAACGATAACTCAACGATGACCAACGATAACTCAACGATAACTCAACGATAACTCAACGATAACTCAACGATAACTCAACGATAACTCAACGATAACTCAACGATGACCAACGATAACTCAACGATAACTCAACGATAACTCAACGATAACTCAACGATAACTCAACGATAACTCAACGATGACCAACGATAACTCAACGATGACTAACCACCCATGATGAAACTACGTTCGAATGCAAGGATCCAGTGATGCCCATATATGATGTGAGTGATGCAGGTGTAATGACTTTGGCGGGTCATGATGTTCGTGATCTGGTGGTGGAGTATGGTAGTCCATTGATTGTACTGGTGGAAGATGACATACGCTCTCGTTGTCGGCAGTATCGTGGGGAGATGGCGGGTCTTTATCCTCGGACACGGGTTCATTACGCGGGAAAAGCCTTTTTGACAACCGGGTTTTGTCGTTTGATTCAAGAGGAGGGTTTGGGGTTGGATGTGGTGTCCTGGGGAGAGTTGGAGACAGCACTGGCTGCCGGTTTTCCTCCAGAGCACATCTTAATGCATGGCAACGCCAAAACGTATCGTGATCTAGAGCGTGCTCTTGAGGTCGGAGTGGGTCGGATCGTCGTTGACAATCTCAGCGAGATCGAGCGACTGGCAGAGCTTACGGAGCGAATGGAGACCACTGCCAAAGTGATGTTGCGTATAGCACCAGGTGTCAAACCATCCACACATGCTTACATCCAGACAGGTCAGATCGACTCCAAGTTCGGGTTTAATTTGAACGGTGGTGATGCCGATCTGGCTGTTCAGCGTGTGATGGAGTTTCCGCGTTTGGAACTGGTTGGGATTCATTGTCACATTGGTTCACAGATCTTTGACCAAGATCCTTACGCTCTCGCTGTTGACGCGATGGTTGGTCTCTATGCCAAGATTCAAAAAGAGTATGGTGTGCCCATTGATGAGTTGAATATGGGGGGGGGGCTGGGTGTTCTCTATGAGAAACGTTATGGTGGATCGGGCATTGAAGAGCATGTCTCGATGTTGTGTCGTGATGTTCTTGATGCTGCCAAAAAATACGACGTTGAGCCCCCTCTCCTCTATCACGAACCTGGACGCTCCATCGTGGCTCATGCAGGTGTGACCCTTTATACTGTACAATCTTTGAAAAAAATCGAAGGAATTCGCAACTACCTAAGTGTCGATGGTGGCATGACCGACAATCCTCGGTTTGCCTTGTATCAGGCAAAGCACCCAGTTGTTGCAGCAGAGCATATGAATGACAAAGCCGATGTGGTTTGGTCGATCTCAGGTCGTTGCTGCGAGTCGGGTGATATGCTTCAGCGGGATGTGCTGTTGCCTGATCTGAAGCCTGGTGACTTGATCGCTTTTCTTTCGACAGGAGCTTATACCTATAGTATGGCTAGTCACTACAATCGTGTGGCAAAGCCCGCTGTTCTTCTTGTCTCGCCTGGACGATGTGGCTTATTGGCTGCTCGTGATACGGTGGAAGACCTTATCCGTCTCGATCGTATCCCTTCTTGGCTTGAAGAAGTGACGGATTCCAAGTTATGAGCCCACATTTTGTCGTCAACGTGTTCGTCGGTGATAAGAGGTTTTTTTTCTGATGAGTCTGAATGTTGTGGGTCCTCAAGTTGTCATGAAGTTTGGTGGTACGAGTGTTGGCACACCCGATGCTGTTCGTCAAACTGCGCGGTTGATCGCCAGTGAGCCCCGCTGGCCTCTTGTTGTTGTTTCTGCTCTGGGTGGTGTTACCAACAAGCTTCTCAAGGCTGCGGATGCCGCTTGCCAAGGAGGGGAGTGGGAACCTCGACTGAAGGAGCTTTGCGAGCGTCATCACGATATGATTCGGGAGCTTGGACTGGAGCTGGATCTGCTTGTCGATCTCGAAGAAGAGATGGAGCGTTGGCTTCATGGTGTTGCTCTTCTGCAAGAGTTTAGCCCCCGCGTTAAAGATGCTCTGCTCTCGTTAGGTGAACGGATGAGTGTTCGGATCTTGGCTGCCTTTTTATCCTAAGAAGGGATGGTGGCCAAAGCCCGCTCCTGGACCAGCTGGGAGCTTGGACTTGAAACCAATGGACGTCATAACAAAGCCGATGTTCTCGGGAGCTGTCTTGAACCCATTCGCAAAAAGATCGCTCAACTTGGCCCGCGCGAAATCGCTGTGATTACCGGCTTTATTGGCCGAAGCATTGATGGTGAGATCACCACTCTTGGTCGAGGTGGTTCTGATTTCTCAGCGGCTGTGTTTGGAGCAGCGATTCGCGCAGAAGAAATTCAAATATGGACGGATGTTCCCGGATTCTTGCGTGCCGACCCACGTGTTGTCGATGACCCTGAACTTGTTCCCCGAATGGGTTTTGCAGAGGCTGCGGAGCTTGCTTATTTTGGAGCCAAAGTTCTTCACCCAAGGACGTTGGAACCTGCACGCAAACGAAATATTCCTGTACGTGTCTTGGGAACCTTTGATGTAAAGCCAGAGGAACTGGCATTGGGGGCAGAACTCGGTACGCTGATATCAGCGCAAGAGTGTGATGAACGATTGCGGGCTCTGGCGATTCGTGAAGAGGTAGACACCCTTCATGTTCATTCGCTTCGTATGCTTGAAGCTCCCGGATTCCTCGGGAAAATATTTAGCGTCTTTGCAGAGCTACATATCTCGGTCGATGTTGTTGCTACCAGTGAAGTGAGTGTCTCCATGACATTTGACCGCTGTGAAAAGTCACTGCTCGACACTGCCATTGCTGAAATTAGTGAGTTTGCCAAAGTCGAATTCCATCCCCATCGCAGCATCCTGTGCCTTGTTGGCTCTGCTTTGGGGAGTGACGCCTCTCTCACCTCCCGGATCTTCTCCCTGATGGCGAAGCATGAGATCCCCCTTCATGTCATCTCTCAAGGAGCTTCACGCATCAACCTCACCTTTGTCACAGAGCCACCCTTTGGTCGCAAAGCCATGCAACTCTTGCATCAGGAATTTTTCTGCGAAGCACCGAGGTAAACGGAGAGGTTTGCCTGGCTTCGTTAGAGAGTTTGTTGCCCTCTTTTTCGTTGGGGAAGGGGGGGCGGATACTTTTCTTATCGACAACGTTGTTGTTTGTCATCTGTATCT
>JALTMC010000207.1:1471-6596 GCA_027005175.1 Myxococcales bacterium | reverse complement strand
GCACTTACCCTCCTCCCGTTTGCATTTGGTGAGGAGTCTGCCCTCTTGACCACATGCTGGTATTTTTCCTGTGCTTTGTTGGCGAAGAAATCCCTTTTGTATGAGTTTGCAAGTTTTAGGGTCGCAACGACCGGCATTTGGATATTCTTTTTCTTCCTTTTGATTGCAGTTGTAGTCAAAGCTGCCGCGTGAGGAGTCTTTAAAGAATCGGGTTTGCTGAGGATAGACACTCTTGTCTTGATCGTTGCAGTCTCCAGCACGCTCTGTGTAGCCAGGTGGTGCTTGGCAGGCTTCGATCGTTTGTTTTTGTGTGCCATAACCGTCACCGTCCTGATCGCGAAAGAAAGCGATCTTTACTCCTTCGTCAATTTGTTGATTGCAATTATTGTCCAGCTTGTCACATATTTCTTTTGCTCCTGGATAGATCTGTTTGTTGTTGTCATCGCAATCTCTACGGTTTGGCTCTTGAGCATCAGCACAAAATCCATCACCGTCTGTATCGATACATGGTTCTTGTATCGATGAATCAAGAGGGCCTTCTCCACCATCTGTTGTATCTGGCTCTAGAGAGAGAGAGGTTTCTTGAGGGGTTGTCTCCAAGTCTCCACTGTCTCTTTCCTGTAAGTTGCTCTCTGTGTCTCTTCTCTCTTTTTTTGTGCGGGGAGAGCCTTGTGTCACCGTTTGCTTCTTTTGTATGCATATTTGGGAAATACAAGTGCTTGTGGGGGAGCAATCAGCTTCTGAGCGGCAGAGCGCAGGAGGAGGACCAACAACGGTTTCTCCACAAGCTACCAGGGAGAAACTTAACAGAATCATCGTGCTTTTGTAGAAGATTTGCCTCATGAGCTTGAAAAGGGAGGAACTTCTTATGACTAGAGAGAAAAGGCTTTGAGGGGTTTTTTCTAGCATTGTCTCAGACCTGTACATGTGTTGGAGGTTCTTTTGTTTTTTGCTATAAAGAGAGCACTCATTGGTCTGTAAGAAGAAAGAGCCTAGAAAATCTTTCATTTTTTATTTATTTCTTTCTCTATCTCATCTTTCAAGGCATTCGTTAGTAAGCCTGAAACGGAAACTATACAGGCTGGTTCGTGTTTCATCGATAAGCTTGGGAGTGGAGCAATCAAACAGGTCAGATCACACCCCTTTTTTTCTAATGGGTGGTGTAGAGAGGAGGAGAGTACAAGTTTGAACCTCTATGAGAGCCGAAACTCTATTGAGCTTGTGGAGTCTATCTTCTGTTGTCGGAGGAATGTGGGACTTTTTGTTTTGCTGCTTCTATTGTGTTCTACCCACTTGGTGGAGGGGAGACATCCCACTCCAACATCTTTAACCATCTATATGTCTTCTTCTTCGAGTCGTAAGCAAAGAGCTACTTTCCGATACTTTCTGCGCTTTTTGAGAAAACGAGGCATTTCAGTTCGGCTGGTCTCTGTGACAAAATGTACTTCTCTTCCCCTGTCGCTTACGATCCTTTGGAGGGATCCTCATTCTGTTCGGTTTTGCGGAGCAGGATGGAGTCAAACTCTCTCTTTACCCCGGCGTCTGCGTACTCCCTGGCTGCGTGCCCGGTTTATGAGTAACTTACTCAATCTTTTTTTGAAAACATCACAGTTTCGATTTCGAGGTCAAAAGAGGCAACGTTGGCACAAAGTCCTCTCTTCTCTCAGGCTGGTACACTCACTTTCACGTTATCCTGCTGCTCCCCAAAGAAAGCAATCTTCTCAGCCCAGGTCGCGCTCTTCTTTTCGGAGGAGGGGCCGTCTTGTGAGAAGGAGGAGAAGAAGAAAGAAGAATGTCATCCGGAGGAGAAAAGTACGAAGCCGCTCTTCAGGGCAGAGTTCTACTCTTTGGAAGAGCAGGGCTCTTTCTGTCAAACGTGATCTTTCCCGGATGCCTCGTCGTAAGAAGCGTATGACTGTTGCTTCGGGAGGGGCTCGTCGTAAGAAACGTATGACTGTTGCTTCGGGAGGGGCTCGTCGTAAGAAGCGTATGACTGTTGCTTTTATAAAGCCAAAAAGCAAGAAGGTCTCTCACGAGAGGAAGGACTTGGTTGAGAAAAGCAACACTCCAAGAGTATTTATTTCTGGGCGAGGCGGGGACTGGTTTCGGGAACTTCATCTCTCTCTTGATTTCGGGGTACGACTCAGTTTACCAGCACAAGACAAGGTGTATTTGGGGGGGGAGACTCGGTTCATCGTAAGTTTTCGAGGGTGGCGAGCAAGCCTTCTTGCACGAGTGGAAGCTGTTGTTGGAATTCCTAAGCTGAGTTTGATTATGATTCAACCCGCTCTTCTTTTTGGACCACCAATGTGGTTTCCCTTACCCAAGCTGTCTGTATCTCTGGACATCGGGCCTTCGTTAGAGATCTTTCGAGCCCAAGTGGCTCAACCTGTGGTCTGGCGTCCTCGTGCTGGAGGGCTTCTCAGCCTTTTCTTGTTGTGGCACTTCTCCCCTCGGTGGGCTCTTTCTGGCCGCGCTTCGATCGCTCTATACCCTCAAGAATACCGACTTGATCGTAATGGAAACACCGTTTTTTCCTTAGAGAACTTTCGATTTTCCATCCATATAGGGTTTCTATGGAATGTGTTTTAATAAAAATATTGATAAATTGTTCGAAACATTCCCTCTTATAGGGCGGGAGAGTTGTGATTGTTACAGTCAAAAGAGCCGACTGAAACCTCCATCTTCTCTAAGTGTAGAATAAGAAGAGAGAAATATGTCTTGAGAGATGCGCATAAACATGGTCAGGAGGAGTATTCTATAGAACATGATGTGCCCTCACAACATTGGTCAGATTCGGCACTGATTCAGTGTTGCTTGACTCAACAGAATGAGCATGCATATACCTTGCTATACCAGCGACACTCTCCCGAGATCTTGCGTCGCTTGCGTCGCTTACTGAGCCAGACTGATACGGTAGAGGATGCTTTGCAGCAGGTTTTCTTGCAAGCATTTCAGTATCTTGCTGACTATCGTGGAGAGAGTCCGTTTCGTGCTTGGTTGCATAGGATTGCAGAAAGAGTGGTGTATGCACAATATCAAAAACAATGGCGCTCGAAGTCCCTCTTGAGTCGGGCCTTGTTGTTTGGGAAAGCCCCTTCTTTTCCTGAGGTGCTTCCAGATCAGATATTGTTGCATAAGCAGGTTCAAGACTGGGTTCAATTGTTACTTCAGCGTCTTTCTCCGAAAAAACGCCTTGTCTTGCTCCTGTGTCTGTTTGAGGAAAAAACGATTGAAGAAGTCGCTGAACGATTGGAGCTTCCACCCGGAACAGTGGCTTCTCGCTTATACCACGCCAGGAAAGAGTTATCTCGGATGGTGAAAAAAGAGTTGAAACAGCAACATCTTACTTGGAAAGACTTGATCGATGCTTCCTAAAACAACTTCAAAGCAACGGACAGCAGATCCTATGGAAGTTGGTAACGATATCGACTTGTCCCATTTTGCTCCTACGCCTTATACACCTGCTGAGGAAGAAGTAATCCTTGCACGTGTTGGAAAGCAACTCAAAGAGTCACTTCCTTCACTGAAGGAAGTGGAGAAAAGAGTTACTTCCTTGGTCCAAGTCTCCGTTGTTCGTTGGGCTGTAGTCTTTAGCATTGCAATCGCTTGTATGATTACAGGAATCTTGTTTCTACAGCCTCCAGATTCTCTCTTACCCAAAACGAAAACGCAAGCGATGCATCATCTTTCTTTTCAGGGAACGCAACTGGTTGTCAAAAAGCAGCGACGTGTCATCTCTGTTCGTTTGAAAAAGGGGATTCGTTCAGGGGTGATCTCTTCACCCGGACATTGGCGTTCTCGGATCTACTCTTCTGCTCCCTTGTCTCTTTTGTTTGTTCCTCGTCAACAGGTACAGTGGCACCTCAAACAGGGAGAGATTCACACTTCAGTTGTACCATCTTCTGTCAAGCTCTTTACTGTTGTGTTTCGTAAGATCAAAGTCTCTGTTCGTGGAACAGTCTTCTCTGTGATTACTGGGAAGCATTGGATGCGAGTGGAAGTTTGGCGTGGCAAGGTTGATGTTTCAAACGAAGGAAAACTCATCTCTTTGACAGCTCGTCAAGGCCTGAGAATTCAACTCTCTTCTCCTTCACAATATCACCACTATTCTCTACCAACTCCCTCTTTGAAAGAGCCGATCAAGCGCTTGTCTTGGTTAATGCGCAAAGCCTCGAAAGAGAGCTTCGACTATGCTTCTGATATGCTTGAGATGGTGCGCTATCCCCTTCGGAAGCGAACTCGCTCTGTTCTTGAGGTCACCGATTTTTTGCGACAACAAAAGCACTATCTTATGGCACAGCAACTGTTAGAGCGGATTGCAGACCTACCAACATTCACACAAGAAAGAGAAAGTGCCCTTTTTGAAGCGGGGCAACTTTGCTATGACAGAGTTCCGATACCAAAAGATTGTCAGGCTCTACTACATCGGTATTTGCAACGCTATCCTAAGGGAGTTTACCGTAATATTGTGCGCCTTTTGTATGTACGCGATGAACTTCGTCAAGGTAAAAGCTGTGATTCGCTTCGTGCTTTGCAGAATCCCAGTATTCGTAATGATCCTGTCGTTCGACAGTTCTGTGACTCCAAAAAAAATCGAACGAGGCCTTAGAAAGGGGTTTTCCATGAAGAGAACGCTCGTTATGTTGCTGCTTCTTATCTGGGTGGGGACGAATTGTGCAGTAGAGCACATTGAGCTTGATCCTCAGACTCGCTCTGTTAATGATTCAGGGAACTCCAGTGCAAAGACAGCCTCTTTCAAGGAGGCTCCTTTGTTGGATGCTGGTCAGAGTGTCGAAAATCTTCATAGGGAGAAAAGGGGGGAAGATGCTTTGTCTCTTGATCGCTCTGACAAAGAATACGGTATTGTTGAGCGTGAGAAGTCCGAAAAAGAGGAGGGCGAACAAAAGAAAAAGAATCAAAAGGACGAAGATGACGAGAAAGAGTAATACCATTTCTTGTCAGGGCGGGTAACTCCTATCTTTCTGCCTCAGGTTGTATCAAGCTGAGACGAACGGTAAAAATAGTTGTCGTGAATCTGAAAAAGTAATTTCGCATCAAGAGTTGTTAGAAGAACTTTCCTCTCCTACTTCCCTTTTTCTTTGTATTTGGCCCGCAAATACAA
>JALTMC010000207.1:0-1461 GCA_027005175.1 Myxococcales bacterium | reverse complement strand
TGGTCGCTCTTTTTGTCGTCATCACTCTTTTTGGTTGGGGAGCAGGAGCAGCGTTTTGAACTCTCTCCTTTGTGGTTGTCATCGTCGTTTTTCTTATCCTTTTCTCCTTTGTGGTTGTCATTATCGTTCTTTTTGCGTTTTGAATTACTTTTTGTGGGGTTGTCAGAAGACTCTCCTGGCAGGCCTTCGACTCCTTGTTGTTTGGAAAGGAAGTCTGGCCCAGATTGGCACGCAAATAGGACAAACCCCAAACAAAGGGTAAACAAGAGTGCGATGTTGCCTGCTCGGATTTTTGGTTGTTTCATGAATTTCTCCTCTTGGATCTGTTTACATTGTTGCGACTGATTTGAGATGCTTTTCTCTCTCCTCAAGTGGAGTAGCATTCTCTGCAACAGATAAGAGGGGGGTTGTTTCTGAATTTATCAAAAAATGTTGAAAGAGTGTGTTTAGGGGAAGGGGAACTCGAACTCGGCGAAGCGAATGTGGAGTTGATTCCTAAGCTCAGGAGCTGCTTGCGCCTGTACAGGAGCGACGAGGGTTACAGGGCTTTTCTCATCCAAAACAACCAACTCTTGGTCTTTCTTAATCTGCGATACTAAGCCTGCAAAATTGGCCTGCAATTCATGTTGTGCCACGATAGTTTGCCACATGGTTCTCTCTCCTTGGTTTGGTTGAAATCTATTCCAACCCATTTTTCTACACAGTTGAATTCTACTTCTTTTTGCAATCGCAATGCCGAACGATAGAACATACTAAAAAAGTACTTCTTTTCCCGGTGATGGATCGTTCATTTAAAGTGAACAAGAATTCATAAAACGCTGAACTCTCGTTCACTGCGGGTGAATGGCGATTCACATGGAACCCTATCGACCCAAGTGCGAACTTAAGTTCGCGGTTTTTCACTTGGAATAAGAGTCATGCTGTATTTTCTCTTGGGGAAAGTTTTGACTGAGGTGTTGCTGTTTTGCATCGACAGCTTCTTTTGTTACGGAACACAGGTAGGAAAGATGTTGCCGGGTTGTTTGACACATCTTTTGCAGGGTCCGGTGCAGTATTTGTTGGCCGTACAGGGGGATTGACAGGTACATCCCTCGTCAACTTTTCCATTGCAGTTGTTGTCGATCCCATCGCAGAAGTCGTCGTTCTTACCGGGGGGTTTGCCTTTGCGCCAGCCGGTGCCGTCACAGAAATTGGTCTTCCCGTCACAGACACTGGTTTGACAAGCGGTGCTGCGGTTACAGGCTGATAACCAGGTGTTGTAGGTTGTGTAAAGGTAGCCTTTTTTGTTGGTGTTGCGGCAGTAATATAGCTTCTTTTGGAAGTAGAGGCAGCTAGCAAAGCAAGCCGTGGTTGGGCTACAGTAGGCAGGCAGTGACTTGGTGTAGAGGGCGGCTTTGGTGCTGAAAATACAGGTGCCGCAAGCCTTGTTCCCATCGATGGTTCCGTCACAATCGTTGTCAA
>JALTMC010000206.1 GCA_027005175.1 Myxococcales bacterium | reverse complement strand
CAGTATACGAAATCGGGCAGGGCAGGCTTTGGCAAAGCTGGGTGCCGAGGGGAAGGTTGATATCGCTCGGGCTGTGATCTGGTTGTTGCGTAGTTCGGATACAAATGCACGCCGAATTGCGGTGGACTTGGCTGGGAATGTGGAGGACCCGGAAGGCCACTTCTGGCCTAAATTGCTAAGCTTCTTGCACGATGATGACTGGTGGATTCGAGAGCGTGTGACGGACGCTTTGATGAAGATGATGGGTCATCAGTTAACGAGATATGTTGTGGGATATCTGTCGGACCCATCGGATGTTGTGCGACGTTGGGCGATTGATGTTTTGATGCATCTTCAAGATCCACAAGCCCTTGGTGCGATCTATCAGTCCGCGCAACATGACAGCGATTGGTGGGTGCGTGAAAAAGCTGTAGAGGCTTTGGGTGCAACAAAAGATCGGCGTGTGGTGCCCTACATTCTAGAGTTGATGAAAGAGCCGGAGCTGCATTGGAGTTGCATTCGTGCCCTCGAATTGCTGGAAGCTCGGGAGGCTGCTGCTCATGTGGCTGGCTTGCTGCAAACAACGGACTCTGTTGATATTCAACTGATCGCTCTTCAGTGCCTTGATACATTAAATGATATTGAACAGGCCAACGCTGTGATGGCAGTGGTTCGGTCTCCCAATGTTCAGGTTCGGAAAGAAGCTTTTGAGCTTCTTAAAAAGTGGGAATTTCAGAGTCAGTATGGAGCGGGTACGATGGAACTCCATCAAAACAGCCCTCTCGATAGACTGTTGCTGAAA
Organism: Myxococcales bacterium; assembly: GCA_027005175.1. GTDB lineage: Bacteria > Myxococcota_C > UBA6777 > UBA6777 > UBA6777 > M3003. The sequence goes on along the minus strand of JALTMC010000206.1, from coordinate 5,776 downwards.
GTCCACGAAATGCGGGGGGAGGACTTGATTATCGCTCCCAACCGAAAGCCTTACGTTAAATGTATGGGGAAGTTGGTTCCTCTGTCGGAGAACACTGCATCGCTTGAGCAGATTCAAGGGATCTTGATGCCTCATCTGTCTGCCATTCAAATAGAGAAGCTCGAAAATCTGATAGACATTGATTTTTCTTATAAAGTGGAGTCTGCCAATCTACGCTTTCGGGTGAATGTGTTTCATCAACATGGAGGGCTTTCGGCCGTTTTTCGTGCGATTAGCGGCTCTCTCTTATCCTTTGAAGATCTTGGGTTACCCCAAACTATCGCTAACTTCGGCAAGTTGAAGCACGGCTTGGTTGTGGTGGGCGGGCCTACAGGTTCAGGAAAATCCACCACCCTGGGTGCTCTGATTGATTCTATTAATCGCAATTATGAGCGTCATATTATCAGTCTGGAAGATCCGATTGAGATTGTGCACAAGTCGGAGAGGAGTCTGATCACACAGCGTGAGATAGGGACACATACTTCTTCGTTTACCCACGCTTTGAGAGCGACATTGCGTCAGGACCCGGATGTTATCTTGGTGGGGGAGATGCGTGACCTGGATGCCATCTCTTTTGCGATCACTGCTGCGGAAACGGGGCACCTTGTCTTTGGCACACTGCACACTGTTTCTGCGGAATCGACCGTGGATCGGATGATCAATGCTTTTCCTGCGGCCCAACATACACAAGTTCGCTCCATGCTGGCACAGAGCCTTCGGGCGGTAGTTTGTCAGTTTCTGTTGCGTCGAAAGGATCAGCCTGGTCGCTGTCTGGCTACAGAGATTATGATCAACAATGGAGCGATCTCCAATCTCATTCGCAAATCGAAACAGCATCAGATCCCGTCTACGATCGGGACATCACGTGACCAAGGGATGCAACTGATGGATGCTGACCTCATGCGTTTGTATCGTGCTGGAATGGTTTATGGTGACGAGGTCTATATGAAGGCAAAGAAAAAATCGGACTTTGAAGCTCTGATGGATGAGGGGGAGCATACAGAAGAGAACATGTCTTATGGTAGCATGGAGATCGTAGTAGGATCCTCTTTTAATGAGAAGTGAGATGTACTGATGGCTCGGATCGATTCCTTCCTTCGGCTGGTTGTGGACCAAAGCGCAAGTGATTTACACTTTAATGCAGAGAGTGTTCCTCTTGTTCGTTACAGAGGTGACTTGTTGCCGCTTCCTTTCCGAAAACTCTCCAACTTGGAGGCGAGACGCTTTTTGTTCGAGATCATGTCGGAAGAGGACAAAGAAAAAATAGACAAAAATATCGAGGTTGACTTTGTGTACGACCTCCAAGATGCTGCTCGCTTTCGAGTCAATGTCTTTATTCAGAATCATGGCCTGGGTGCTGTTTTTCGAGCGATTCCTCATCGTGTTCCTGTGATGGACGACATGATGTTTCCAAGCATCGTCAGGAAGCTCTGCAAGCTCACCAATGGCCTGGTGCTCGTGACAGGTCCAACAGGTTCTGGAAAGACGACAACACTCGCGTCGATGGTGAATGAGATCAATGCGACATCGAATCGACATATCATTACGATTGAGGATCCCATTGAGTTTCTTCATGAGCCTCTGCGTAGCACTGTTACGCACCGTCAGGTTGGCAAGCATGTCGTGAGCTTTGCACAGGCACTTCGTTCGTCATTGCGGGAGGCTCCTGATGTTTTGGTGCTGGGAGAGATGCGAGATGTAGAGACCATGTCTTTGGCTCTTACTGCGGCAGAAACAGGTGTTCTTGTTTTAGGGACCATGCATACCAACTCTGCTGCAAAAGCTGTGACTCGTCTCATTGATGCAATGCCTGGAGAAAATAGAGAGCAAGCGAGAGGGGTTCTCTCCATCTTGTTAAGAGCGATCTTATCCCAGCGTCTCTGCAAACGTGCTGATGGTAATGGTCGGGTCGCGCTGCTTGAAATTTTACTCCAAAACTTTGCGATTTCGAATATGATTCGCGAAAATAAAATTCATCTTCTCGACAGTTATATTAAGTCTGCCAATCCACGCGAGACGGGGATGCAGAGTATCGATAGAAGTATCATTCAGTATATACGTGATGAGCTGGTGACAGTCGAAGACGCTATCGTTTTTGCTGAAAATCCACAACAAGTGCTGTCTGAGATCTCAATGTCATAGATATTTTAAATCGATTCTACATAAATAAGTAGATGTGCCGTTACTGTTAACATATTGCCTGTTTTCTTTTGTCAAACTTACAGATGATGAAGTAACGGATATGAATGGCACAAACAGATATTCTCAACTCAAACAAGCAGAGGTTCTTGAGCAAAGTGGTCGTGTTGACGGTGCCCTTCAAGTTCTGATGCAGGCGAATGAGTGGTTTAAAGCCGCCTCCTTATTAGCTCGTCAGCAGCGATGGCTCGAAGCGGGCCAGGTTTTGTACGATAGTTTTGGAGGTCAGCCTGCTTCTTTGCAGCATCTATCGCAAGAACAACAGATGTATGCACGTCAGGCTGCAAAGTGGATGCAGCAAGGCGGGGGGGTGTACCAGGCGATTGAGATCTATCTGGGGTTGGGAGATCACGCCGAGGCTTCTGCGATCTTTCAGGGATATCTCAGCGAGTGCCGTTGTATTGAGCCGCATCATCCAGAGTATCGGAATGTTTGTATCACGCTTGCCTTTTCGGCAACCATGCTCAACGATATACCCTTTGAGCTGGATCATTTACTCTCCAGCTTTATTCAAACGGGTCCACAAACCTCACAAGAAGCAGAGTGCTTCTATCAGTTAGGGCATGTGTATTGTAGGCGTCAAATGCCAGAGAATTCGCAGGAATTATTTCAACGGATCACTACCTTTGACCCGCACTATCGGGATATTCAGGAGCATCTGGAGACTCTCAAAGCAAAACTTCGGGGCTCCGCTTCGTCTTGTCAGAAGATTATGAGTCAAAATGAATCATTTCGTGAACCTGCTGTGCGATCTCAGTTGCCTGTGGCCGCGCAATTTCTGGAGCTTCCTGAACTACCGGACCTACCGGACCTACCGGCTTCGCCATCTCTGCCTATCCGGGTCACGCAACCGGCTCGTTCAGCCCAGCAGGTGCAGCAAGACCGACCGACGCTACAGCTTCGGCAAGAGCAGTCCGCCTTGCCGACTCAGCAAATTCGGAGAGTTTCCCAACGATCGCAAGTGGCTTCGGAGGCCATACGTCTGGAGCAGCGTTTTCCTTCACTCCATTCCACAGTCATGACTCCATCATCGCATGCGCTTGACTCTACGATTAATGGCTTATCTTCGGGGGAAAATGCTATTCTTCAAGGTCTCATGCCCCAGAGTGCTGCGAGTTATGCCTCCATTTCTTTGGACTCACAGGCGCAGATGCAACCAGCCCACCTTGGTATTGACATTTGGGATGAACCCCTTTCCGCACCAGGAACATCAGGAAAATCAACGCTTCAGTGTGCGGGCGTTAAAGTTGTGAATATGGCGGATCTGATTCGTTCGCTGACGCCATTGAGTGCAAATATAACGACGCCTGAAATCCATGCCTGTCCTCCTGTGCAGAGACAGGATATAGACAATACGATGTTGGATGTGGGCTCTTATGTTCCACAGCAGACTCAACCTGAGTTTGCTTCGATCTCTCTGTCAGACAATATACAGATGCCTCAGGCTGCCTTTCGTGACGAAGTGGACTTTGTTCCCGGTGTCATCATCGACAACCGCTACCGGATTGAAAAGGAATTGGGACAGGGCGGAATGGCTATTGTCTACAGTGCCTTTGATCTCAAGTTAGATGAACTTGTTGCGCTCAAAGTCTTTGATCAGAGTCTTATTGGTGGAGAGAAGCTGCAGCGTTTCAAACAAGAGCTGAAGCTGGCTCGCAGACTTTCCCATCCCAACGTGATTCGACTTCATGATATCGGTGAGTATAAGAACTCTCATTATATCAGTATGGAGCTATTGGAGGGGTTGGATCTGGAGCAGTTGATTGTCTGGCAGGGACCCATGGAGCTTTCGATGGGGCTTGAGCTTCTGATCCAGGTGTGTGCCGGGTTGCAAGCTGCTCATGATATCGGGGTCATTCATCGCGATATGAAACCATCCAATATCTTTATCACAACACAGGGTGTTGCAAAGATCATGGATTTTGGTATCGCGATAGAGCAGTCCTCTGAGCGTTTTACCACAGAGGGCATTCTTGTTGGTTCAGCCGCCTACATCTCTCCAGAGCGGATCTTAAATCCTGAAAATGTCGCCATCACTGGCGACCTTTACTCTCTTGGGATTATTGCTTATGAAGCTTTAACAGGGAAACTTCCCTTTGATCATACCAATGAGTTGACTCTCTTGAAGATGCATCTCACAGAGACTCCTGTGCCTCCTAGAGCGATTAAACCTCAGATCCCACAAGTGTTTGAGAACATTGTCCTCTCACTTCTTGCCAAAGATCCTCAGGCCCGATTTCAAAGCTGCACTGAACTTCTAGCACAACTTCAAATTCTTCAAAAACAACTCACTTGATAGAGACAAGATGACTCAGCAGTATGTGATGAATTGGGAACGGACTTCAAGTTCTTCAAAAACAACTCACTTGATAGAGTGGTTGAGTCGTTGTGTTACGGGCTCTTCTTTTCAGCTTCGATATCGTACGCCATATTCATGACTTTGAGTACTTTGAGAAGTGTTTCATTGGCTACTTCTTGGGCCTTGGCGACGCCTTCTTGTAGTGTGGCTTCAACGATGCCGGGGGTTTGCTCTAGCGTGACACGCCTCTCTCGCATGGGAGCGAGGTATTCATTCAAGGCTTTGCTCAAATTGACCTTAAGTGTTCCTGAGCCTCCATCACCGATATCGCGTGCGATCTCCTCTTGAGAAATACCTGTCGCAAGGGTGTAGATGTCGAGTAAATTGGCGACTTCAGGTCGATTGACAGGATCATACGTGATATTCCGATCCGTATCTGTCTTTGCACGCTTGAGTAACTTGGTGGTTTCAGCCTCTGTATTTTTGAGGAAGATGGCGTTGTTTCGGCTTTTACTCATCTTTTGTGTGCCATCAAGGCCACGGATCATATAAGATTCACTGAGTAAGGGTTGGGGCATTCGGAACGTTGGTCTATCGCCGGGGTAGTTTTTGTTAAAGCGACGAGCAATTTTACGCGAGATTTCTAGGTGAGGGAGCTGGTCCTTTCCGACAGGAACGACTGTGGCGTTGCAGAACAGGATGTCAGCGGCTTGATGAACGGGATAGACAAACATAGAGGCGTTGACTGTCTTGAGATGGGCTGCCTGAATCTCTTCTTTGATGGTCGGGTTGCGCTCCAGATCTGCCATGCTCACAAGGGTCAAGAATGGGAGCAGAAGCTGGTTGAGTGCAGGGACATGGCTGTGTGGGAAGATGTATGTCTTGCTGCCATCCACATTCAATCCTGCTGCGAGGTAGTCGAGGACGAGTTCTCGTACATTGTTGTCGATCCCCTCTGCTTCGGAGCGATCGGTGAGCACTTGGTAGTCCGCGATCACAACAAAACTCTCAACGCCCTGGTTTTGAAGGCGCACCCTGTTTTGCAGTGAGCCAAACAAGTGCCCGATATGTAGGGCTCCTGTGGGTCGATCTCCTGTTAACATACGGTGCTTCTCTGGGGACTCCGCAATGGACTTGTTTAACGCAACGCTAGCTTCTTGCGCCGCTTTTAATGCTGCTTCTGCATCTGTGACCTTTGTTGTCATCAGAAAAAAACCTCTTATGTTGTGGCTCAGGAAT
>JALTMC010000205.1 GCA_027005175.1 Myxococcales bacterium | reverse complement strand
GGACTTCATCAAGCCAAGCGGCAAGGCTTGCTTGAAGCCGATTGGCGCGTACTCATGATCATCACAGGGCACGGTCTCAAAGACATCAAAGCTGTTCAACAAAGTGTCGGAAAACCCGACATCATCGAACCAAACCTGGATGCCTTAGAGCAAATGATTCATTCGTCGTAAGTTGCGGTTCAAAGCTCTCGAATCTTGCTTGGCCAAGAAAGACCCCACAAGCCAAGAACTCATAACGACCGAGCTTGGCTCGGCCAAGAAAAGAATCGGAAGGCCGACCGCTTGAATGTAGAACCCTCAAACGAAAATTTCCGAGCGTAGCGAAGTGTCCATCTCGGAACGAAGAACTCGGAACTCAAAAGAGAAGGAGCTATTATGTGGAAAGACAAAGTTGGAACGATACAAGCAGAAGTTGCAGAAAAGAAGGATGACATCATCAAGTTTTTGCGGGAGATCTGTGCGATCCCCTCGATGGAATCGCAGATCCGAGAGGTTGGGTTGCGAATTGAAGAGGAGATGAAGAAGCTTGGTTTTCGAAAGACTTGGTTTGATAGCATGGGCAACATTGTAGGTGAGATCGGTGATGGTCCACTGAAGATTGTATATGACAGTCATATTGATACGGTGGGGCTTGGTGATAAGAGCGAGTGGACCTTTGATCCATTTGAAGGAAAGATCGAGGATGGCTATCTCTATGCTCGTGGTGCTTGTGACGAAAAAGGTAGCACGCCGGGTATGGTTTATGGCTTGTCACTGGCTCACAAGCATGGCTTGCTTGAGGGTTGGACAGCCTACTACTTTGGAAATATGGAAGAGTGGTGTGATGGTATTGCTCCCCACGCTTTTGTAGAGCATGAAGGGATTAAACCCGACTTTGCTGTGATTGGTGAGCCGACGAAGATGCTCACATATCGCGGTCACAAGGGCCGTGTGGAGATGAAGGTGGTGGCCAAAGGCAAGAGCGCTCACGCAGCCAGCAATCATCTCGGAGACAACGCGATCTACAAGATGCTACCGGTGATTGAGGCCATTTCCAAGATGGAACCCGATTTGGGGGACCATGACTTCCTGGGACATGGAAAGATCACCGTCACTGATATGGAAGTTGAGACCCCTAGCATCAACGCTGTTCCCAACCAGTGTACGATCTACATCGATCGTCGTGTCACGTTTGGTGAAGGGGTTGAGGATGTGATCGAGGCTGTTCGCCAGCTGATCCCTGCGGAGAATCGCGAGCGTGGTGACATCACTGTGGAGATGTTATTCTACGATGAACCCAGCTACACGGGCTTTAAATTTCCTGTTGAGAAGTACTATCCAGCCTGGGCCCTCGATGAAGATCACGAGTTGGTGACATCTTCCCAGGAAGCTCGCGCTGCTGTCGGCCTTGTTGATGCTCCTTCTGGCAAGTGGGACTTCAGCACCAACGGTATCTACTGGCGTGGAAAAGGTGGTATCCCCTCCATTGGCTTTGGACCCGGCGATGAGGTTGATGCTCATACCGTCATGGATCGTGCTCCCCTGGAGGACGTCGTTAAATCGACGGAATACTATGCGATACTACCCGCGATACTCAAAAGTAATGTCAAGAAGTAATGCCAAGAAGTAATGCTATCCTAAACTTGCTCTAGTTCCGTTCTTTGGCGAAATACTTACGCTCTTCAGGTATCAAAAAATGCGCTGGCCTCAACGAGTTTGAAGGACAAGAGACTTATCACAACTCAGAAAGGCTTCGCAGTCAAAAACAAGACGCCTCATACTGCCGCATACAACATTTCAGTCTCAGTTGTACAGTAACCTAGACAAGCTCTCCCTCGTCAACGACCCCCACCCCATCCGGCCTTCGTCCTGTGGATTCTGCCGGGTCTGCGTTCGGGATGGGGTTTCCACACCCACAACATAAGAAGTCTTTTTTGATGATTATTATAGCCTATTGACCCTATTTTACGAGATACGCAACGAGCACCTGAGAATGAATTCTCAGGCTGACGGCTTGAACGATATTGAAAAGGGATAAGTCCCTACCGGGACTCTGAAATCATGATGCAATGATACTGTTGTTCATCCGTCACAGTATCGATGAAAAGAGAGAGTCAGTCCCGACAGGAACTTCTACCCATCAATATCTTGGGAGACCACGAGCCTTGGAATGAATTCCAAGGTGCACAGGCCAAATTCCGCATTTCGTTGTGCATCTTGTGGGACCGCAAGCATCATACTGTTATCTCAGAAAATACACCGACTCTTGCTTACGCCATGCTTGGCAACCTTTCATTTTGACACAAACCAAACATATACTTGATTCAAGTCAAGCGAGGTTTCGTCCGCAACAGATAATGTCTATACTATGTCAGAACATATTTTCTTTTTTCTTGGAAAGGGTCTTTCCGGGGAGAAGTGTGGCCAGGGATGGCTTGCAACACAGACTTGGGGGTGGTGGGATGAAGCCCTTCGACCAAATTATCTTCGAACATCAAGTGAATGATCTGAAGATGCTGAAAGGCATTGCGAAGAAGGTCGATTCAAGCTTCCTGACAGATGAGATTTTACATTATATTTATCAATCTCTTCGAAAAGTTATTCCCTTCACCCGTCTGGGATTGGCAGTCATGGTAGACGACGGAAAAGCTCTTCGCTCCGTTTGGGCACGGTCAGAGCGACCCGAACTCTCTCTACCGATCGGATACCAAGCCACTCTGGAGGGAAGCTCTCTCCATACAATCATTCGCACAGGAAAGCCACGTATCATCAACAATCTAGAGGAGCTTCTGGCTGAACGTCCTGATTCTCAATCAACCCGACTGATACTACAAGAAGGCATTCGTTCCAATTTGGCCTGTCCCTTACTGGTAGACAGTGGCCCTTTTGGTATTATTTTCTTTTCCAGCACCGAATACAATACCTACAAAGATGCACATATCCAATCCTTTCAACGCATTGCCTCAGAGATTGCTGAGATCTTGCAACATGGGTACAAGTATGAAGAGGAGTTTGCGGCTCGACAGCAAAATAGTCAGGAGATCCAAAACCTATTACCAGAAAGAGTTGGAGAGGAATACAGCTCGGATCAACACGAAACAGTTACCCAATTTGGTTCCATCCTGCTGCGGCTCGCCGAAAATTATGATGAAAGTATTAAAGAAGTTCAGTTTTTATCTGGAATCACCCATCGCTTGAATGCCGGTCTCAATCTCGATGAGATCTTAGACTATATTTACGAAGAGTTTCATAAAATTATCCCCTACCAACGAATAAGTTTTGCCACGGTTAATAAAGACGGAGCAGTGCACACACGTTGGGTCCGCTCTCAACGCCCCAATATCAATATGCCACCGGGATACACGCTGTCTCTAGAAGAAACCAGCCTAAAGCAACTCGGGCGTGTCGGTCGGTCCCGAATTATCAATGATCTTGAGGAGCATATACGCAGCCACCCTCAATCCATCTCCAGCAAGTTATTGCTTCAAGAAGGATTTCACTCCAGCCTGACCTGTCCTTTAAACACATTTGGCAAAACCGTTGGATTTTTATTTTTCTCTTGCATCGACCCCTATATGTACCAGGACGCTCACATTGAGATCTTTGAAGCCATCGCCGGACAACTTGCAACCATCCTGGAAAAAGCACGCCTCTACCAAAAACTAAAAAAAGAACGTATGAGATCAGAACGCTTGCTCAAAAATATGCTCCCTGCTTCGGTGGCAGAACGTCTCAAAGATGGGCCTCAAGTCATCGCAGACCATTTTGAGGAAACGACGATTCTCTTTGCTGATATCGTTGAATTCAGTCAATGGGAATTAAGTCCTACCGATCTTGTTGTTTTTCTCAATGAATTGTTTTCAGCCTTTGATGATCTCTGTGACAAATATGAAATGACCAAACTACGAACCCTGGGAGATGGTTATATCGCCGTCGCAGGAGTCCCATTCTTCCAGGAAGATCACGTCGAAAGAGCCGCCATGTTTGCTCTGGAGATGATGCAAGTAGCCCACTCCTTTACAACCCCAAAAGGGACTCCGGTTGAGCTGCGTATTGGACTCCACAGTGGCTCTGTTGTTGCAGGGGTGATCGGTAAACAAACCTACCAGTATGATCTCTGGGGAAAAACCATGAATATGGCCAGCCGCATGGAATCCCATGGTGTTCCAGGCAAGATTCAGATCAGCACTCGCACCTACCACCTTCTTCAAGAAAAGTTTTATTGCGAAAAACGCGGACGTATCGAACTCAAAGGAGGAAGCTCCGAAGAGACCTATCTGCTTTTTCATCGCAAAGAATAGCCAAGCAACCCAAACCCAAAGATGAAATGTCGGAAGCGGCCCGTCCACCTTTTTCATCGCAAAGAATAGCCAAGCAACCCAAACCCAAAGATGTCGGAAGTGACCTGTTCACCTTTTCATCGCAAAGAATAGCGAGGGTTCCCTTAGCTCGTAAGTTTTTCAGCAAAGGGCATCTCGCGTAGCCGCTTCTTGGTGACATCGTAAATAGCGGATGCTAGGGCGGGAGCGACCACCGGAACACCGGGTTCCCCCACCCCTGTAGGTCGTCGAGGATCACCATTGACGATATGGACTTCGATCCGGGGCATTTCTTGCATACGTAGCAATGGATAGTCGTGAAAGTTACTCTGTTCCACCACACCCTCTTTGAGCGTCACCTTTCCATACAGAGCAGCCGAAAGACCGAATACAACAGCCCCCTCCATTTGGGCTCGTACATTCTCTGGATTAACAGCCAAGCCACAATCGATGGCACACACAACACGATGGATCTTAATCACATCATTGTCACAGCTGACCTCCATAGCCAAAGCAACATACGAAAAGAAACTATAGTGATTCGCAAACCCTTTGCCACGGCCTTTGGCGAGAGGCTTCTCCCAACCAAAAGCATCGCGTACAACCCGAATAACCTCGGCCAAACGACCCGTATTTTGAGAAATATCCTCTCCCAAAGGAGAGGGCAAGATTCGGGGTTTTCCAATCAATCGAAGTCGGTATTCAATGGGATCGATCTTGGCCTGCTCTGCTAGCTCATCGATAAAGCTGTTGACTGCAAAACCCTGGAACAAATTGCATACACTGCGCAACCAGCCCACTCGAACCGATGTCACGGCTTTTCCAGCTTCACAACGAACGTTTGGAATAGCATAAGGTATGTTCAACGCCCCCATATTCATCTCAAAGATGCTTGGATTTTCTTGTCCCGACATCCTGATATTCAACAGAGATGGATACGCTGCCTGATGCCGCCAAGAGACAGGCATCCCATGCGCGTCCACTGCCGCCTTGATTCGCTGCACACTCTCCGCATGGTAAAAACCGTGTTTGATCTCGTCTTCCCGCGTCCACTGCACACGAACAGGCTTACCGATTTTTTTCGACAGTCCTACAGCTTCAGCGATAAAGTCAGGCTGAGACTTTCGACCAAACCCTCCACCCAACAAAGTCACATGAAGAGTCACATCCTTGGCATCGATATCGAGAATCTTTGCCACAACGCCTTTCGCTCGAACAGGATCCTGTGTGGGAGCCCAGACCTCACACTTTCCTTGCGTAACATTCGCCAAACACACAGGTGGCTCCATCGGTGCATGTACAAGAAATGGCGCATAATACGTGGCCTCCCATAGTTTGGTTGCCTCTCTCTCTACGCGGCTCACATCGCCAATCTTCCGAAAGACCTCGGTCTCTTTGTCCAACCCTTCTCGAAGCTCTTTCTGAAATTCCTCACGATTGTCCAGCTTAAGACCTGTGGTATCCCACTCCGCTTTAACAACACGAGCCCCTTGCATGGCCGCCCAGGTATGACTCGCCACCACACAAACAGCTTCGTTGTTTTGTCCAGCTTTCCCGAAGGATTGGAGAGAAACAACCTCTGAGACCCCCACAACCTTTTTGGCCTCTGTTGCATCAAACTTTTTTAGCCGAGCACCGGGAAGAGGTGCACGTACAGCACAAGCATAGACCATGTTGGGTAGAGTAACATCCGCTCCAAACACGGCCTTCCCCTGACAGATGTCATCAACATCAATCCCCTTGACGGGTTTGCCAATCAGCTTGAATTGACGGGGAGATTTAAGCGTTGGATTGCTGGGTAGCTCCATCTTGGACGCTTCAGCAGCGAGACTCTGGTACGTCACTACTCGGTTCGAGCGTAAGTGCTTAACCTGTCCTGCCTCTGCCACACACTGATCGTAGGGCACCCCCCACTGTGATGCAGCCGCTCGCTCAAGCAGCTCACGTGTTCCTGCTGCTGCCTCCCGAAGCCGTGTATAAAACTCACGAACACTGGTGGAACCATCCGTGTTCTGACTCCCATACTTTGGATCGCCCAAAGCCTGTACCACCTCGATCTGGTCCCATGGCACTTCGAGTTCGTCTGCCAAGATCATCGGGAGAACCGTACGCGCCCCCTGCCCCATCTCAGAACGATGACAAATCAGTTGAACCTTGCCCGCAGTGGGAATCACAAGAAATGCACTGGGCTCAAAATCTTTGTTGGCCATGTAATTCATCGCTTTAAGCAAAAGACCATAGCGATTCACATAGCCATAACTAACCCCGAC
>JALTMC010000204.1 GCA_027005175.1 Myxococcales bacterium | reverse complement strand
GTTGGGAGTTGGGGTTGGGAGTTTGAGGCTGGGAGTTGGGATCGCCTTGAGGTGATGATGAGAGGAGGCAGAAGAGAGGCATTGCTCTTCGTGTGACGATGAATGGTTCAACTTCGGCAACCATTTCAGTTTGCCGTGAGTGGGCATGATGGTTTCCAAATCTAGGGCTAGCTCCTGACATGATTGAAACCGATCTTCCGGCCTTTTACTCAAACATCGCAATGTTATATCACATAATTCTCGTGATAGATGTGGGGCAAAGTGTGCTGGAGAGACAGGCTGCGTGTAGATGTGATCAAAAAGAACCCGCTCCATATTTCCTTCAAAGGGTAAGCGTCCTGTCATCAACTGGTATAAAATAACACCAACACCATAGATGTCTGTGCGATGGTCTGCGTTCTTACTGTCGCGAATTTGTTCGGGAGAAATGTACTTGAAGGTTCCCAACGCCATGCCTGTGGCTGTTTTGTCTCGGAAGTCATTGAGGACTTTCGCCACACCAAAGTCCGATAGTTTTGGGATCATCGCAGATCGTATCTCCGATCGTGCAAGCAAGATATTGCCAGGCTTTATATCGCGGTGAATGACACCTTGCTCATGGGAGTGTTGTAAAGCGCTCAAGAGGGGGTGAATACAGGCATAAACCTCCGACAAACTCAGCAATTCTTTGCGTTGAAGTAAGTAATCTTTCAGACTTAGTCCATCGACCCACTCCATGACAATGCCTGCAAAGCTGTCGTCTGCGATGAGGTCTGTGACTTGAACAATGTTGGAGTGGCGAAGTTTAAACTGAATGCGAGCTTCTTCGAGAAATCGCTTGTGTGCGACTCGATCTTGGATAAGTTGTGGATACAGGAGCTTGAGAGCAACAGGTTCTTCCAGAACCAAGTGCATGGCTTTGTACAACCAAGCCATGCCTCCCTGGCTGACCATCTCATCGATGCGATAGGTTCCTTTGAGACTTTTCCCTATGGGTGAAAGCTCCCAAGCCAACTCTTCACCACTGTATAACGAGACCATCTCTGTTCCTTCTCTCTGTGAAATCAACTTGACCCTACTGCACCAATCACTCCTGGATCGTTCTGTCTGCGTTGAGAACCTTTGGATGTTGCATGTGAAATCTTCACACCTTGTATGAAACGACGATTTTGTAAAAGAACTTGAAGCCCTCAAGAAGTGCCTGAAAACCCAGTTTTTTTTTAAGAGTGTTGTTGGGAGGGATGGCTGCTTCTTGTATGGGATAGATCTTCTCAACGATCGCTGTAACTCTGTAGCTCTTCTCTCTTGGGCGGTTTTGTGCTACATCAGATCCTATCATTCCCTACGTGAGAGGATCATGTGAGAAGTCAAAACACAGAGCAAAACACAGAGCTTCTGTATCACTTTGTCGATCGTTTGCTGGAGGTGGTATCCGTACGACCCGAGGGGTGGCCGAATGTCGATGTCTCGACCTATGGTCAGATGATGAATGTCTTGCGACAACGAGTCGAGGCTCTATGCGACTTTTTTGAGCGGAAAGAAGGTACTCGAAAAGAAGAGCGTGTGGTTGTTCGACTGCTGAGTGAGTGTGCTCTTAATCTCGTCGAAATAACATGGCGACAAAGCCCTGATTATTTCACCGCATCTCCCGAGTTTTTGAAGCTATGTACAGAACGCCCAGAGCCTTTGCTGGAATATGACCAGCTTTATTGTACCCCCGACTCTACAGAGCGTCGTGTGAATCAGATCTTACAAGAAATCGATAGAGAAGAAGGTCGAGTCTTGTTTATGGGAGATGATGACTTGGGCAGTGTCGCGCTGGCCAGTCACTTTGCAGGTGAAATTCATGTTTTTGAATTTGATGACCGGATACTTTCACATATCCATGACAAAGCTCCTCAGGTGCAATGCCGTCATGTCGACTTAGTTCTGGGAGGCATCCCCAAAGAAATGAAAGAAACGTTCGATGCCATTGTTCTTGACCCGCCCTGGGACGAATATCACGCTTGGTGCTTTTTACACAAAGCTTTATACTGCATGAAACAAAGCCCTCATGCTCGGATCTACCTGTCGTTTTGTCCGATCAATACAGAGTACTTGGAGCAAAAGGCCCAGCCTTTTTTTCGCCGCTTTTCTACAGTTGGCCTGACCTTTGAAGCCATTTCTCCGAGTTTTCATCTCTACCCTTTGGCCAATACAGAGTTCCGTGATCTTCTTTTTCAGCATCTTACACCAACAGAGTCTCCGCTGCTCCATGTGCTTCGAGACCTGCCTTTTGGCTTCTCCAATCTTTACAAACTCCGTCGCACAGAACACTTTCGTCGCAACCCGATCACGCGGTGGTTTTCGCAGTGGTGGCACTCTCAATAGATCGCTTGTGGTCTTTGTTCTGTCACGGCGTCAGGGGGGACAGGAGTTCCGTTGGGTTGAGATTGTGTGCTGTACCAATTATCACCAACGTTTGAGACCGACCTTCCGGGTCAACCGATGAGGGAAGGATGTAGAAGCCAGGCGTTGTTGTCTCTCGGGTGGTAGGGGGAAAGGGTCCATATTCTTTTGTGATTTGTTGGTAGTCTTTCTTTGTGGGATGCCACCATAGATAAGACCAATTTTGGGGCACCCATTGACCCAGGGCAAGTGTCAGTCGGCCGAAGGACTGACGAGCATTGATCTCGACAATCGGTCGTTGGACAGGCTGTTTGCCCAGGAATCCCGAGAGCACATCGATACCAACAACTCCCCAATATCCCAGTCTGCCCAGTTCTTCTGCGACATGAGTTCCGATGTTGTGCACCTCTGGAGGAGGTTGGCTGGATGGAGAGACCTTGTTGCCACGATGGGTTCCGCCATCGTCTGTAAGCAATTCACAGTAGCCGAGTAGGGAGATCTCGCCTTCAGGCTCGATCGTAAAGTGGATGGAGGAGTCTTGCCTTTTCTCGACCCACGGCTCGAATACCAGTGACCATCCTTGACGAAACTTTCGATCCGCCCAACGTTGTGCCGATTCGATGATGATTCCCGGTTTGCCAATGACCCGTTCGCGCCCGCTCACACCCAACGGGTGCTTGAGTATCCAACCGTGAGGGCAATTTGCAACAGCGGCTTGTAGGTCTTCCTTGTCTTTGACAATACAGCTATAGGGTAGTGCAACCTTTAATTTCTTCTCCAGTCGGTGTGAAAATCGTTTGTCATTGATGTCACGTACAACCGCTGGCTCGGGAAAGGATTGCTGAAGCTTGTGTTGTTGGGCAAGCTGTACTACCCGAGGTGTGACTCCCCACGGGAGTAGCTGCTGGATCTCTCCACGAAACAGTCTCTCTGTGTTGGGGGATTCCAAGATGTCGGGAGAGCCGCACTCTGCTTGTTGGGCTCCCGGCAGCAGACGTAAAATAGAGTTCCACTTTTGAGACACTTGACGCATGATTCGAATGGGTTGGTATGTCTCACCAGCGGCCAATTCATACTCAAAGTCTAGGTTGGTGACCGTGAGAATCTCAGTCATTGGGTTCCCAGAGTTTGTGAGAATCTCAGTCATTGGGTTCCCAGAGTTTGTGAGAATCTCAGTCATTGGGTTCCCAGAGTTTGAGTGACTGGATATAGTCATCGCTGAGGCCAGCCTTGCGACGAGCTTCTTCTTGAAAGACGGGACCACGAGCGCGGCTGGGCGGATTGTGGCGAGTCATACATGACTCATAGGTCTCAAACAGGGTCTTGTCGGGTTGGTGGTAATGATGGAGCCATCGGCTACCAAACTTTACATGCAAGATCTCATCTTCAAAGATCCGGTACATCAGATCGGCCGATGCATCGTCCTCAACATTTCGGAAGTGTTTGGAATAGAACAACGCATGATCGAGGTTGGCTTGTTCAAAGGTCAGGTGCATCGTACAGACCCAATCCAGGGGAGTGGAGATATCGGTGGCTGCTCGCCAAAAGTGATCGTTGATGGGCAGGTCGCCAAACTGTGTACCCATCGCATCAAGCCGATGGGAGTACAGTCGAAAGTGTTCTTGTTCATCGAGAAGTATCTTGGCTAGCCCCATACGAAAGCCTCGTTCGGCTTCAGGGAACTTCAGTAGTGCCCAGGCCATAAGCTCAAGAGCCATTAACTCGTGATTGGCGAAAGTATGCAAACAACGAATCCGCATGTCGAGTCGTTCCAGAGAGTTGGGCTTCGGGAACTTTTTTCGGCTCTTGTTGGAAGAGATCTGTATTCCAGCCTGCCGTGGCGGTCGGGACCAGGGGATCGCAACCCCTGGCTCGTGATCGGTCAGTGTCTTGAGTCCACCCTCTGGTGCTAGCAACTTTTCTTCCAGACAATCCGCAGTAAAGACACGCATCGCCCACTCTTGTAACTCCATCTCGATTCACAGCTCCTTTGCTCGTGAACTTAATACACGCACCCTTCTTACCGGAAAAGGAAATCGGAGTAAACCCAAGATCCTATCCGGCAATCAATGTATGAAGCCTCCGGAGAATAGTATTCCGCTTGATTCGAGTACTTTGTTCTTATCAAACCTGTCTCTACGAACATGGGAGCGGTCGCCCGACCTTCTTGAACCGGTATGTACTCTCTCAGTTTGCAAGATCTGGGTTCTGGGATTTTCGTCGATTGTTTGTTCGCTGATTCTCTGTTATATTGTCTCTTCCTTCGCTGTCGCGCTAGATCTCGGTTATTCTGGAGAGAAGCTTTCTCTTTCTAGACGAACTCTTGTTGTATGAAAATCTCTTGGGTGCAATTCTGCATCGAAGAGTCTGGAACTGTGGGTAGAATGATGAGAAATTCGTATCGGAGTGTTGTGCTAACGTTTGTTTGTTTGCTTTGGGTTCTCCCAAATAGCTCGGTTTGGTCTGCACCAAAACAAACAGAAAAGAGTGCTCTTGAGCGTAAACGAAAGTTGCACAAAAAAAAGAAAAAGAAGCCGCAACGCTATGAATTTGCCATCTTGCCAGCTTTGGCTGGTAGTGTCGATATTGGCTTTGGCTTTGGGGTGATTGCAAACATTGTTCGAGTGGATGAGCCTGACTTTTATCCATATCGTTGGAAGATCGAATTGCAATGGTTTATGACAGTGTTGGAAGCCCCAGGTGGTGGTGTCGAGTTTCCCTACCACGATAATTATATCAGAGTTGACCTACCTGGGTTGGCTGGAGGCAAACTTCGTTTGAACATGAGGTTTAGTTTTGGTCGTTTTACTACAGCAGGTTACTATGGCTTGGGCAATGCCTCTGATGGTAGACCTGTTTGGGACGATTTTGACCCGAAAGCAGAGCGCGACCAATACATTCAGGCCCGTAGGCGCTACCAGTACAGTTGGACCTATCCCTCCGCTCGACTCAATGCCCGAGTGACCTTAACAAAGAAATTACAGCTCTTTTTGGGTGCTGAATTCTCGTATAACTTTTTTTCGATCTACAAAGGAAGCAAGTTGGAGGAGGACATTAAACGCTCTCGTGATGAATCGCGTAATGATGACGAAACCAATGCCATTCGCGAAGGCCTTGTTGGTGTGACACCGCATGCCAACTTTCAAGTGAAGGCGGGTTTGGTATGGGATACAAGGGATGATGAAGCGATTCCATCAAAAGGTATGTTTCACGATGTCTCGCTGCGTGTTTCTCCTGGAGCCGTGTTTGGCTTACAATACCCGTATGGTGGTGTGACTGCTCACCTTCGATTCTATGTTCCTCTGTACAAAAAGTACTTGGTCTTGGCCTTTCGTCTCTTGGGTGACTTTATGTTTGGACGTGTTCCTCTATACGATATGGCTTCGTTTGGCGGACTCACTCCCAATGAAGGGACTGGAGGAAGCCGAAGTGTTCGCGGTGTCCCTTCTCGTCGATATCATGGAAAAATAAAACTTTTGGGTAATGTTGAGTTAAGAGCCCTCTTGATCCCTGGAAAGGTCAATTTTCTCGGCCAACGTTTTAATGTTGGACTCGTTGGATTTTTTGATACAGGTCGATTTTGGGCAGACTATAAGCCCAATCCTATCCTGGATGGCACTGACGCAGGCTTCCACTTCGGCTTCGGTGGCGGACTTCGTATTCTCTGGGGCGAATCCTTTCTCATCCGGGCTGACTTTGCCTACTCTCTCGATCCCTACTCCACTTTCCGATTCTATATCGGGGTCAGGCAAGCCTTTTAAATCGTCAAACAGGGAAGGGGGGCCCGTCGATTGTTAGGAAAGGGGCCTCATAGATTACCAAACAGGAAAGGGTGCTCTGTCGATTGTTAGGAAGGGCGTTCTGTTGATAGATTGTCAAACGGGAAAGGGCGTTCTGTTGATAGATTGTCAAACGGGGAAGGGCGTTCTGTGGATTGTTGGGCTGAAGGTGCCAATAAGACTTGGTTGCGGCTGCTTCTATACTGTACTGAGAGAATTGGGTATGGTTGTGTGGAGTCGGTAATCAAACATCAACAAGAAAAGCTGGAGAGTGTGTTGCTCGAAGAAACTCAACCCCCAACTCATGAAGATTCACCCGAAGATTCACCCGAAGTCTCACTTGACGTTTCATCCGAAGATTCGTCAGAGGATCTCTCCGAATCATCCGGGACTTTCGCAGAGGCGGAGTTGCCTTGGATGGCTTGGCAGGAT
>JALTMC010000203.1:3644-6592 GCA_027005175.1 Myxococcales bacterium | reverse complement strand
GACGCCGTACTCCCCTTGCACCCGGAAAATCTCCTCTCATCGATGTACATTTTACGGTAACACACCCCATGCAAGATGCAGACTTTCTCTTGCGTCAGGCCAGCTTTGTTTTTCTCAATGTGCCACAGTGGTTCTTTATCAATGCACGAAGTGCGGTAGAACCTTTACTCTTTGCTCGTGCCTACCGAAGCAACCAACCCGACAAAGGCATGGAGGGATACATCCTGGTGCGTGCCCGTCGTGGTAACGGCGTGATGGTGATCCTCACAGACCCCAGTGCTCTAATCAATCAAATGATTGTCTACGGTGACAACCGTCGTCTGGCGAAGAATCTCGTGCAATTTCTCGCTCGCCCTCTACAGGCCAAGCGGCTGATTGTGCTATCAGGAAACTTCTCCTGGAAGGGAGAATTTACAACAACCCCTCCCGCTCTCGCGCGCGCTTCCTTGTATCTCTGGGATCTGTTCACAGACTTTAATCGCCTGCTCACAACCGCGCCTGCTTTGTTTAAAGCTTTTCCTCCCCACTGGAAACAACAGTCAAAGTTGGCCAATGCTCGCTACCGTGTGGCACAAGCTCGCAGTGACTTAATCACACGCTCACACCTCAAACACCTGTCGCATCGATGGTGGCTCCTGTCTTTCTTTCTCTTGAGCTGGTTGGCCATTGGACTGCGCTGGATGCCATGGTTTCGAGAGCCACCTTATGATCCAGAGCGTGAACAAGAAGAACATATCATCCCGCACAGACTCACAGAACAGGTTGACGCACATCACAACTCTAGTGAAGACTTTCTTTGGCCACTCCTCGTACTCAAAGAGGAGTTTGCTCATTTTCTGCATCACCGCCTCGACCCCCTACTGCCAAACTCATCAACCTCGTCTCGCAAAACAGGCTTCTCGATCCCAGAGCGACTCTCTGCAGAGGTCAAACCAAAGAATTTAACCACATCGTCATTGAGTTTGACCGTGTGGAAACAATTGGTACAAAGCGTTCGGAACAAGCAACAACCCAAGATGCAAGAAGTACAATGGAAGCAAATACATCACTTATTAACCCAGATTCCCGACCGTCGTGACTGGGAACATTTGGTGAGTCGCTCAGTGAAGATCAAAGCGAAACAGTTCAAATCCTATTATCAAGCTGTGATGTATTGTCTTCATCAACTCGGGCTTCAAGACGAATTCAAAGCTCCGCTCCACCTCAAAAACTCCAACAAACCGTGAGAACTCGGACCTCAAGGCGAGTTCAAAGCTCCGCCTTAAAATCTCCAACAAACGACGATGGTTCGGAGAGAGATTTCCCTATTTTCGAATGAAGAGCTTTGCAGAATCTGAAATCCTGACTATCTTGGTGTAGTCTCTTCAAACCAATAACCTCTTGACCCTTGTTCGAGTTGAGGATCAAAAATCATGCACAGTTCATCGTTGGAAGTGGTTCGGTTGTTACAAGCATACCCAGTGGACGAATTGAAACATATCTATGAGCGTCATGGAGTGGAACCAAAGCTTGGAACACGTGCGCTGGTTGAACAGATCCAGCGTGATGGTGGAAATACGATCCTAAACTATGTGTTGCGTTTCGGTCAGGGTGTTTCCTACAGTGAGATCTTGCGAGATTGTGCGGACAAACTGAAGGTGGACAGCACAGAGTTAAGCACAGATCCAGAAATAGAAGAGGCCATGTTGGTGGCGATTATTCAGCAGTATATGGAAGATTGTCCACCGGAAGACCGGGAAGAACTCCAGGCAGCGTTGGGCAATGTGGGTGAGGCGCAAAAAGAGGTCATCGCTCATCTCTTACGGGGAGGCTTGGCGGTTGGAGGCTTGGCACTGATGATTCGACAAGTCGGACAAAAAGCTGTAACCCAGGCACTGCGCTTTATTCTTCTACGTATTGCGGGAATCCAGGCGGGCAAACAAGTTGCTCGAATCGTGGCGGTGGGTATCCCATTACTCAATGTTGCCCTGGCAGCCTACACCGTTTATGAGCTAGCGGGTCCAGCCTTTCGCAAAACGTTACCTACAGTGATTGATATCGCCCTTCTGCGTTTGGATCAAATGGTTGATGAAAACGAAGTTCAGGAGAAGAGTGCATCGTGAGCAACTTATGGCCTCTTCTCAGTAGTGCTCTGGCCATTAGCGTTGTTGTCGGTGCAGTCTTACTTGCAGCCGGTGGCTTCCTTGGTATTCGAGCCGTTGTAACTTCAGGTGCTCCCACCAAATACCTCGTTCGACAAACCACCAAACTGTTGTTCCGTATTTTGATCTGGTTTGCCTGGGCTGGTCTTTTGCTGGGCTTTGGATACTGGTTTGCCCAGGGAGATCAATTTTGGAGTCGCTTATTTAAAGTTGTCGCACCCGCTACTATTTTTGGCTGGCTCGCCCTATCCTTTTTGTGGAAAGAGAAGTTTCGCCCAGGTTTCTTGTTTGCAGAATGGCTACCCACGGAGTCTACCGATCAAACACCTTCAACGGGTTCAAGCCATCACAGTCCGACTCAGTTCCAGGGTGTCTCTATGGCAGAGGCACTAAAAAAAGTAGAATCCATGCCATTGGATTTATCCGGTGGTTCCTTGCTCTCCACCATGCAAGCTGCCTTACAAGCAGCACGCACGCACAAGAAGCGAAGCTCACTCTTTGACCAAGTGGAAACCAACATTGTTTGGGATCATCTACAAGCTCTCAGCCAAGACCTGCGCATGACCATTGAAAAAGCCCCGTTGCTCGCCTCTTTTACCGTGGCAGAACTCTACAGTACAGGAACCAAAATAGGAAAAGATCTCGCTCTGGCTGGCAAGTTAACGCAATGGGGGCGACTGTTCCTCAATCCATTGTGGTTACTCAAAGACGTAGCAGGAAGCTGGTTGCTCGCGCCCCAAGATATCTTGCAAGGAGAATTCATTCACTGGCTGCATGCAGAGATCTATCGAATGGCCTACACCCGAA
>JALTMC010000203.1:0-3634 GCA_027005175.1 Myxococcales bacterium | reverse complement strand
CGAACCATTCAAATGTATGCCGAGCAAGATGAACTTCAGCCCCAAGATCACTCCAAAGAAAAGAACTCCAGCAGCAAGAAAGAATCACAGAGTACGCACAACAAAACCTCCCCTCCAAGCCCCACAGAAGAAAACCAGGCACCCACCCGACCCAACACAGAATCCAAAACCCAGAACGTAGGACGTAAAACAGAAACGTTACCGGAAGCGCAACGAACATGGTGGTTTTTGTGGGTTCAGTTGCTTCTCCCCACAGGTTTGTACTGTCTGGTAGCTTCTGGAATTATTATCACATCAGGAGGAACTGCTGGTCTTGCAGTTTGTTTGTTGGTCTGGTTAGGAATGGCTATCACCTTGCGATATTCGCTTGCGATGAAGCCCTGGTCGAAATGGTTGCAAGAGCTTTCGCAAGGTCGCCCCACGGTTCATGAGCCGATCGCAATAAACCAGGAAACCGTGAGGAAAAAACTCTCGGACCTACACAAGTACGCCACAAAAACCCGAGAGAGAGATTACCCAGAGTCCTCCCAAATGGGTGACCACTTGCTGTGGACACTCCAACATACCTGGGAGTTTAGTGCTGATTATGTGGGAAAACGTCGGGACTCATCCGCCCCCTCCCTTGCGTTGGAATACAACTTTTACGTGCCTGATTTCTTCCTGGCTCTACAGTACAACCTGAGTGATTTGCAAGAACTCTACAACAGTGACTCTACGTTTGCTCGGGCTTTTCGCTGGCTTAATGAGAGGGGCTTTAATCCCCACCTGGACAAACTAGAAGATTGGCTTGAACCTCCGAAACAAGAAGAAGAGCCCTCCACCTTGTCTTTGATTGGACAAGGACTTCAACAAGGTTTTCAACAGGCCCTTGAGCTGTCCAAAAAAGTTCCTGATCCCCGCATCTCAGTAACAGCCAAAGCTATCGATTGGCTCCTTGATAAAGGAAAACAGCTTGGACAAGACAGCCTGCATGATCTGCTTGTCTATATCATTACAGAGAAGATGGGCTTTCGTATGATTCAATTGTTCGCGCATAGTCTACCCGTCGAAACCATGGAGGTGACACAACGAAAAGAAACTCTAAAGAAAAAAGAAATCCAGGCACTGCTGAATGCCCGCAGCAAAAGAAAAGTAAAGCCAGCACTTGAAGAACAGTCAGGGCAAGCAGCAGAAGAAGCGGTTGACAACAAAGAAGCTTCCGCACATCAGGAGGTAGCCCCATCCAGCGAAGCGGTTGACAACAAAGAAGCTTCCGCACATCAGGAGGTAGCCCCATCCAGCGAAGCGGCTCCTTCCCAGCCGACACAAACAACACACGAGCAAGAGCAAGAACACCAGGCAGAGACAGAAGTCCAAGCTCCTGAAACTCGGAGCAAGAAAAGGACGGAATCGGTTTCAGAGCGCAAAGCTGAAACACCAGCGATTCAAACGATAGAGCGAGAGCATCAGTCTCTCGAAACAGCAGAAGGTTTGGACGAAACAGCCCCCTTTGAATCGAAGCGAGAAACCTATCTGCCAGAGAAAGCCAAGAAGCCTTTTCAGCCCCTACCCCACAACAAGAGTGAAAAGAAAAAGGTAGAAGAACTTAAGCCAGAAACCCAACAGATGTTAAGTGCCTTTCGCAAACGTCGCAAGAAAGAATAGTCTATCCTTTCACAAACGTCGCAAGAAAGGCTACTTTTTCGTCTCTCGAAGGATCAAAGTATCGCTGAGGTCGTCATCATCTTGAACATCACCGATATCCAAAACATTGGGAAGCACCAGTGAATCTGGAATATTGAGTTCATCGCTGCTGACATTCATTGTCTCATCGAGAAGATTGTCAAAGATCTCATGTTGTCCCTCCGGAAGCTGTGGCAGTTGTTTACCAAGCTCCCTGCGATGAATCGAACCGCTCTCCCCTGTCTCAGGAGATAATGTAGGTGAAGTGATCTCACGTGAGATGTCGCCTGGAGCTGCTGCCACCCATACTGTTATCTCATCAAACTCGCCGAACTCCTCATCCGGAGAGGCTGGGATCTGTGCTGTTGTTTCATCAAACTCGCCGAACCCCTCATCCGAAGCTGCCCCCCATGCTGCTGCTTCTTCATCGGGAGCTGCTGCCCCCCATGCTGCTGCTTCTTCATCGGGAGCTGCTGCCCCCCATGCTGTTGCTTCTTCAAGCTCATCTTCTTCTTCAAGAGTGAGAAGCTCCTTAATTTGATCAAAGCTTTCAGCGGAGACTTCAACGTTGTCTGTCTTTTGCATTTCATCCACACCAACATCGAAGTCACCCTGTTGCCAGGAGAGCCCATGGAGTTCTTGAATGTGCTGGGGGATCTCTCCCTCTCCTGTCAGGGTGTGCTCCAGAGCATCGTCTTCTTCAAGCTCCATAAGAGCCTGAAGGTCCTCTGAGCTAAAACTCTTGCCAGACGTGGAGACTAAAGTTTCATCCAGATCATCAGGAGATGACTCGTCGCGAAAGAAGCTATTTTGCATCTCTTTTTTCATCGCAAGCAAGCGAGGAATTTCTTCGTCGAGTTTTGCGGTGCGTTCCACAACTTTCGCCTTTTCACGAACGATCGAAGTCGCGGGACTTTCCAATGCATGCTTGATATTTGCAGGATCAGAGAGAGATGGATTGGTAAGCATACCCCCCTGTTCTGGCTCCATTCGATGAATCCCAGCACGTCGTGCGTGGTTTTCAAAGTCTGCTGGCTTTAACTGATAATGAAGCACCTCAGTTTCTTCAGGCTGTCGTCGGGCGCGGATATCAGCAAGACTCGTAGGAGGCTTTACCAGAGAAGACTGGGTTGCCGCAGCGATACTCTGCTCTTCTCTCGTATCGGCTGCCGATGAGTCAGGCTTTGGGCCTCCCCCCGAACCTTGTGCAGCACTCATATTTCACAACCTCCCAATCCATTCGCCTCTTCTTTCACGAAAGGAGAGTATAAAATATTTCACCAAAACTATCTACAGGCTCTCTTGAAAGAATCCGGTTCATCACACTCTGGACACTCCAAGAATTCTCCCAACTTTGATGCTCGACCTTCGGGTGTCATGACCCAGGGGCGTTCGATAAATGGAGGAGTATGACGAACATGCTGTGTATGGCCACAATCAAGCCTCGACGTCCAATCTCCCTCTTCATCTTGAAAAAAACCTATCATTTTTCTTTGCATATCTCAGAACCTACTCCGAAAACTCCGCTTTTTACGCTCTCTACAGGATTACTTTTGAACCAACAAAGGGAGGTTTTAGCCCGACTTTTCCTTTTCTACAGGGTTACTTTTGAACCAACAAGGGGAGGTTTTAGCCCAACTTTTCCTTTTTTTCAAGCAAGCGTTTTTCGGCATAAGCGGCCAATTCTTTTTCCAGCTCTGGGTCATCCGAAGGTATATCCTGATAATACTTCCCAAAGTAATCGCTATTTGGGTCACGAAAGAGTTCACCGGGATACATGATGACTTTTTCGTGCTCGGGAGGCTCAGAGACATAAACTTGTGGAGTTCCTCGGGCGATACTTACAAGAGCCGCAGGCAGATTCTCGCCAAACAAAGGACTCAGATGGACAGGAGGTGTTGGGCGTGGATTCATTTCGATCACATAAGCTCGATTGGTGTCTTTACAGATGATACAATCGATCCCTGAGCTA
>JALTMC010000202.1 GCA_027005175.1 Myxococcales bacterium | reverse complement strand
GATCTTACCTTCTGTGCAATACAAATCGGTTCGCACACCCGGTCCGGTCTTTCTGGAGGATGTTGCAAACTATATCAAGATGAAGCCAAAAGACCTATACGAACTTAACCCTGAGTTATCTTCCTGGACAACTCCTCCTGGTCAGCGATACTCTCTTAAAGTTCCTCCACACTTGGTGCGAAAAACTCGTCGTTATATGCGATTGGCCCGGCGTCGTCGGATCGCTGTGTGGCTGCGTTCCTATCGAGTGCGGAGCCGAACCTCATTGCGGTATCTCTCTCGTCGGTATCGCATCCCGATTCATATCATCAAGAAGCTTAACCACCTCGAAGACAACCGTGATCTGCGTGATCGTAAGTATGTTGTACTCCCCATGCCTCGCCGTCACTGGCGTTGGTCGCATCGACAAAAGGCCAAAGTGGAGCGCTTTGCTTTGCGCGTCCGTGCCTTTCGGTGGATGCATCGTCCCTCTACTCGTTTCTGGGAGACTCGCGCTTCTGCAAAACGTCGTCACCGGTATCGGACCTTGCAGAAAGTTCGCAGAGTTCGAGTCGCCCTCCATCGACGCCTTGCCCGAGAGCGACGGTCCCGGCGGCGTTCTCGCCGAAGTAGATGGTCTCGTCGAAGCAGACGGTCTCGTCGAAGCAGACGGTCCCGGCGGCATTTTCGTCGAAACAGGCGTTATACGCGAGGAAGTAGAAGGTCTCGTCGAAGAGGTCGTGTCTGGAGTAAACGTCGTCGATGGATTGCCGATGCTGGGAAAAACTGGGCACGACGGGCTCGTCGTGCTCGGTGCTATCGGGTTCAGAGAGGAGATTCCCTGTGGCGTATTAGCCGCAAGGTGGGGTTGTCTGTACGGGACCTGCGTCGCTATAACCGAAGGGCTCGTATGCTTCGTCCCGGTATGATGCTGCGGTTAACCCGACGTTCCTGCTTCTCCTCACGGCGAAGCCATCGTGCCCGTCGCCGAGCAAGAAGATACGCTCGTCGCCGAGTAAGAAGGGATTTGCACCAACGCTCCAGGCGTCACAGGCAACATCACTCCTATCGTCGCAACCGACGTGCTTGTCATCGTGTGCGTCGAGGAGATTCATTGTGGAGAGTCAGCCGTCGTTATCGTATTTCGGTTCGCCAACTGCGCCGCCTTAATCGCCACACTTCATCTCTACGTATCGGATCAATACTTCGACTTTCTTCCCGCTCTCGCTGCCGATAGTTTCTGCTCCTTCAGCAAATCTCTGCTAGAATTGACGACCAGGTTGGTTGTGTTCACCATTGCTAGTCAAAATACCACTGTTGAGTAAGGCCTCCGTAGGAAATATGAAGACCGTTCCCCATATCATGTTGTTGCTGTGAGCTATCTTACTTTGAGGGCGGCGAGGGCGAGGAGGGCGAGGATACCAGAGACAATCCAGAAGCGAACAACGATCTTTGTTTCAGCCATACCGCGATGTTGAAAGGTGTGATGGATTGGTGCCCGGTAGAGGATTCGACGACCGAGCACCTGGATCCCGAGCCAGTCCTGTATCATCACCGAGAGGATCTCTGCGAGAAAGATACCACCCAGGAGAAAGAACAGGAACTCTTGTTTGAGTAGGATCATCAGGGTGCCCAGGGTTCCACCGAGTGCCATGGAGCCGGTGTCTCCCATAAAGACCTCTGCAGGGTAGGCGTTGTACCATAAGAATCCAACCAGGGCTCCAATGACAGCACCACAGTAGACAGTGGCTTCGCCTGCCCCTGGGAGCATCGGAAACCACAAATACCGCGAAAGAATGGCGTTGCCGAAGATATACGCATAGATACCAAATACAACAAAGGAGAAGAGAGAGGGGACGGTGGCCAAACCGTCTAAACCATCGGCAAAGTTGACAGCATTGGCTGCGTAGATAATGAACATGATGATCACAAAAATATACAGCCAGGACAGGTCGATGATCGGGTATTTGAAAAAAGGTAGGTAGAGTTGGCTGGGGCGGAAGGGGATATTTTCGAGGGTTGATGCTTGAAAGCGCCAGGGCTGGTAACATGTGGCTTGAGCCCCACAAGCGGCAGTACAGGTGTCGTTGGTACGGCAAGCGAGAGGCTGCTTGGTTTGTTTGTTTAAGCAAGCAGGAGCATGGCATCGACCCTCATGGCAAACCGCGTTAGACATCCCACAAGAGCGACGCATACAGTCGGCATCGACCCGGCACGATGAACGACACTGCTTGGGCCATTGTGTCCGGCAAGTTGAGGTTTGACCAGGGTGGGGGAGAGGTGTCGTGGAGGGCAACAAAAACAAGATGCCAAAGATCAGGCCAAAACCAATTTGAAGTAGATATTTGGCCCCACGAGAGAGTCCTTTGTCGCTGTCTTGGTAGCGGATCTTGTGGTAGTCGTCGATGGCACCGAGTAGGGCAAACCATACAGTGGCAAAGATCAGATAGTAAGTGTAGGAACTGTTGAAATTTCCCCACAATCCAATGGAGAAGAACAAGGCTGCGATGATCAAGAGCCCACCCATTGTGGGAGTTCCACGCTTGCTACCTGTTGACATCTCAGAATAATCACGAACCACATCGCGGATCTTTTTGCGATACAACCAATTGATCAGAGGGCGTCCGATGAACAGCGCAAATAAAAACGCTGTCACCATGGCCATGATCGTACGGAAGGTTATATATCGAGAGAGTCTCGCGGCAGAAGAGTATTGTGCGAGATACTCGCTGAGGTGATAGAGCATAGTGGTTGCCTATGATTTGCTTGTGTCAGTGGGCTTTGGGGAGTCTTCTTTTGCTTTTTGTAAGGACTGTGAAAGGATTTGCATCCGCTCACGCAAGGCAAAGTGAGGAGTGAATCCAGTACTTGTCAACAAGAACTGATCCAGATCGTTCTGTACTCGCCCTGCTCCAATAATACCGCGTTGTACCAGAGTCTGAATACTCTCTAGCAAACCGGAGCGCAAACGCCAGTTTGGATGTTGAAAATCTTCCTTCATTCGCTCGTAGGTGCTCTCTCTATCGTCGATATGACCGAGCGCAAGGAATGCTTTGCTGCTCACCTCAAAGGCGCTGTCTTTCGACATTTGGTCAAGAGCTTGCAGGAATGCCTTATCACTCCCGATGGAGTCCGCAAAATGAATGACAGCATCGGCAGCGCGTGTACATACCTCAAAATAGGGGTCGGCCAATCCATCGAGAAGAGCCTGTCTGACTTTGGGGTTCCAGAAGTCGAGCTGAATGAGTGTTTGCATTGCATTGCGTCGAATGAATCCAACTTGTAGATAATCTCCCCCCAACATCCTGTGCCATCGAGGCGCGGGGGTCTTGTCCTGGAGGATGTATAGGATCAGGTCGAGACGGTCGAGCAAACGCAGAAGACCCACCAACTTGACACCGATGTTTCGGCTTTGCCAGGCCGGTTGTGCCAGATAGCTGTCGGTGCGGTAGGCCAGGTAGTCACGCTCATCTATCGTCAGATCTTCCAATCCATTTCGAGTGATGTAGTTGACAAGCGCTCCACCCGACATATCGGACAGTTCCGGACGATGATACTCACTCGCCGAAGCCGGCCGCTGGAGGGGAGGTAGCTCGCCCCGAGCCATCATTTGAATCCGATCTGTGATACGTTCCGTGGCGTCGGGGTCAGCCATTGTTTTCAAGTCGGCACTGTGCTTCTCCCGGACGTTCTCCTCTTTGAGTAGGCTCAGCACTGCTTCTGCCAACACTTCGCCCTCCACCATCTCAAGAAGACCGGACTCCGATTGAACCGTTTGTTCATAAACCAGAGCAATGGCTTCTTGTTTTTCCATGGCTCGGGCATTCCGAACCTGGTGATCCCCAGGCAGATTGGCTTTGGGGATGAGCACTGCTGGTATTCCACACAGCGCAAGCTCTGTGATTGTTCCTGCTCCTGCTCGGCATACCGCGATATCGGCGGCTGCATAATAGTGGTCAATGGGATCAAGGTAAGACTCCCACTGGTATCGCTTCTTCTGCTCTGCTGTGAGTGAGAGTTTGTTCAGGCGTTGCTGGGTGTCGGCCTCTGCATTGTAAGAGCCACCTTTGAACCGTCCTACGCCATGGATCACATGAACATTGGGCTGCTTCAGCAAGCTGGGCAAAGCATCCACCACAGCACGGTTGAGGGAGCGTGCTCCCTGGCTCCCACCAAAGGCCAGAATCACTTTGGCTTCGGTCGGCAGTCCGAGCTTGGTGCGGGCTTCTTGACGCTCTCCCTGGCCCACTTCTTTTCGAGCAGGATAACCCAGCCACTCTGCGTTGCCAAGGTATCGACAGGTCTCCTCAAAGCTCACCCCCACCCGGTCTGCCAGTCGTCCCACCAGACGATTAAGTCGGCCTGGAACCAGATTTTGCTCGTGCACAAAGGCGCGGGCCTCGGTCAGCTTCAGGCGTTTGAGTAGGATCCAGGCGAGCATGATAGGGGCGGAGACATAGCCACCTGTTGCGATGATCACTGTGGGTTGGAAGCTTCGTAAAAAGCGTATCGCTTGTAGGATGCCAATGGAGAGAGAAAATACAAACCGCAGCAAGGCCAAGCCCGGACGTGCTCCCGGCCAACCACGGCTTTTGACAAAGACCAGTGGATAGCCCCGCTTCTCGACGATCTGCTCTTCTGCTTTCCCCTTCACGCCAACGTACAAAAAGGCCGCATCAGGTTCTCGACGCCGCAACTCGTCTGCAATGGCGATGGCCGGGTATACATGCCCTCCTGTACCACCCCCCGTAAGCAAATAGCGATGCTCAGACTTTCCAGCCTCGGACGTTGCAGAGCTTTGCTCACTCCTCGTGCCCATCGTCTGTTGACCTCCTTGAGAGACCGTATCCTCTGACACGACCGGACTCTGCCTGGAAACCATTTTTACGCCGGATTGATTCGAGGCGGCTTGATGCTTGGGAGCCATCGCGGCTTCCGGTTGATTGGAGGCCACTTGACTCTCTTCTTTGACTCGCTCGACCTCAGGCCTTCCCTGCACTTCTGAGCTGTGCTGGCCTTCCGCTTTTGCTTTCTGCTGACCTTCCGCACCCATATGCGTATTCTCCTGTCTTGTCTCTTTCACTCTGTGAAAGATCGCGAGGCTTCCTCTTCCCAACGCAAGGAGCCTCTTGATGAATGCAATTGATAGGTTCTCTCTGCTTGTTGTAGAACAAATTCTCATGGGAAAGAATTATTCAAGTGAAACGGACAAAGGCAAAAGAGTCTTATATTGAGACCCGTCTGACTCTCCCATCCTATCTATTTCTAGGGCTTTGCGCAAGAAAATACAATCGTTATTAAAACTGCAATGTGTCGCTTTTCTCTCTAAAATTATGTCAGATATTTTCTCTACATGAGGTTCGCGAATTGACAGATTGTGTTCAAAGATATAGAGTCCACAGAGACTGGAGTGGGTTTATAACACATTCTCTCACTCACGAGTGGCTCTTATTGAATTTGATCGCTTCTTTGTTTTTATGCTTTACTTATTTTTATGGTCGGGATTGGTCCTTTGCTCGGAGTATTTAGCAAATATGGTGCCCATGAAAGAATACACAGGTAACTTTGCAGCGTTAACTCAACCTCTGGTATCAAAAGTTCCTGCAGAAGATCCAGAAGATTCTGTAGAATTCGTTCAAACTGAAAAAATGGCGAACCTCGGTCTACTTTTGGCCGGGCTGGCTCACGAAATTAATAACCCGGCAAGCTTTGCACACAACGGTGCTCTCAACCTACGTCGTCGGATCGAACAGTTTCATGCTTTCTTGCTGGAGCTTGCTGGAGAAGGTGAGGCGAGTGAGTTTAATAGTTTGTTGATCGAAAAATTAACTCCTATGCTTTCTAGCGTCGAAACTGTGCTCGATGGTGTGGAGCGGATTCAAGAGATCGTCCAAAACGTACAAATGTTTACTCGTCAGGATCAACCGGCGCTTTGTCATGATTCGATAGCCGCTGGTTTACAGAAAACACTATCTCTGGTTCAACCTACGTACCCTGCGATCTCTTTCGTCTGTGAAGTCATGGATAATCCCAAATTGGAGGGCTGGCATTTTCAACTCAACCAAGTCTTTATGAACCTGGCTGTGAATGCTTGTCAGTCTATAAGCAAGCGAATTGAAATGGAGGGAGGAGAGTTCTCTCCTCAGCTACGCGTTGTCGTTCAAGTCGAAGATGCATTTCTCCAAATCCGCTTCTTTGACAATGGTTGTGGGATCTCCACCGAACAACAACAACGTATCTTTGAACCGTTCTTTACCACCAAGTCTTCTCGCAATGGCACAGGCCTGGGTCTCGCAATCTCTCAAGAAATTATTGAACTTCACAAAGGAAAAATCAAAGTAGAATCCACGCCCGGGAAAGGCTCCTGCTTTACCGTATCCATCCCTTTTTGACATCCTCTCGCATCTCATCCCCTCCTCAATCTACTTTGCCGTAGATTCTACAATCTACTTTGCCGTAGATTCTAGGAGGGGATTTACGCGACATCGCCGTAGATTCTTCTTTTTTGCGCTTCGAACTTAAGGCTACAACGAGACTTTGAGCGATGGTTCCGTGTTGGCCTGCGCCGCCGATATGACGCCCCGCACTAAAGTACGGGTCTGCGAGGCAACATGATATAGTC
>JALTMC010000201.1 GCA_027005175.1 Myxococcales bacterium | reverse complement strand
ACTTGTATCAATCGACTTTTGGTTTTTGGATTCATATCTCTCTTTTTTACTCTCACAGGATCTTGGGTATCGGGCCATCTGTTTTTCGGCAGGGGCCTTCCAACCTTTGAGCTTATATCACGTTATCGGGGGAGAGTCGCCTCCCTGTTTGAAATCGGTGTATCTCCTCTTGTTTCTTTCAACACCATGGAGGCGAACATTCCGGGGCATTTTTTCTCTCTTCCTGATTTTCAGATGCTTGACTTTCTGCTATGTTTCCTCTCTCTCTTTGTGGAAGTTTTGTTTCAATCTTGCGAATTTGGGGTTTTTTATGTGGGGTAGACTGAGTCGAGAGCAGATCATCAGATGCTGTTTGGTGTGGTTGGGCTTGGGCTTACTTGCCGTGTTCGGGGGGTGTGACTGTGAGAATGCCCAACGCGGCCAGTTACCGAAAATTCAGGTCGAGCCAAAAGCTGTTGTGTTTGCCGTGATCGGTGTTGGTAATGAAAAGAGCCAGGTGGTTCGTGTCTCCAATATCGGAAATGCTGTCTTGGACATCTCTACGATTCAGATCGATCCGGGTGGAGACAAAAGTTACCAACTTTTCAATGTTCCCAAGACTCCAACATCGCTAAAGCCCGGTGACTCGATTAAGCTATCGGTCAAGTTTAAGCCCACTGCAGCGGGGCGACCGGAGAGCACACTGTGGATAGACAGCAATGATCCTGACCAGGGCCGAACCATCATCCCGCTTCGAACGGTGGGGAATGCGCCGAGGATTCAGGTCAAACCTCTGAATGTTGATTTTGGTTTTGTCGATGCAAAGCAAACCAAAACCAAGTCTGTCCAAGTGACGAATGTGGGGTCAGCAGATCTGCATTTAAAGAAGCTCTTTATTACAGCAGCAGACAAGGACTTTTCGGTGGTAGAGCAGGGCGGTGCTTGGCCGATGGTGCTCAAACCCCAAAAAAGTATTGCGATTAAAGTGGCTTATCGACCCAGTAATCCGGGGGCTGATATCGGTGAGCTTTGGATTGAAAGTGATGATCCAAACAAAGCGAAGCAGAGAGTGGTTTTGCAGGGACAACGCAGTGAACCCAATATCTCAGTGAACCCCATTGTTCTGGACTTTGGAGGTGTTGCACCGAAAAAGACAAGAAACTTGCCTCTTATTATCTCGAACCGGGGTGGTGCCACACTCACTGTGAGCAACATTGTAAAAGAAGCGGGGAGCAGCGCAGAGTTCTCCTTTATTGTGCCCTCCCTACCTGTCCAGATCCCTTCGGGTCAATCGATGACCATTGCTACATTCTATTCGCCAAAGGACAAAGGAACAGACAATGGTGTCATCTTGATTGAAAGTGATGATCCTGATTCACCGAAGATCAAGGTCAATATGGTGGGGCAGTCTCCCTCTGCTGGTATTGAGGTTAGCCCCTTGCTTCTCGATTTTGGGAAACTTCCCCAAGGTGCATCACGCACAAAAGCTGTTTCTATTGTCAACAAAGGTTCGATACCCATTCAACTCAAAGCACTTCCGATTAAAAGTGCTGCTCAAGTCTTCAAAATCAATGTCCCGCCGAAGTTGCCTCACACGTTAAACCCAAATGGATTTCTTGTGCTAAAGGTTACGTATGCGCCACAAAGCAACAATTCATACCAGGGCACTTTGGAGGTGCAGTCTTCTGATCCGGTGAGTCCCATGATTCCTGTAAAGCTGCTGGGTACCGTTGTACCAGCACCGCCTTGTTTCTTGCAGGGAAAGCCTTCACTGGTCAATTTCCAGAATGTTGCTTTGGGGAAAAGTGTGCAGAAGACGGTGTTGGTGACCAACATTGGAAGCGGCACGTGCTGGTTGTTTGAGGCGGGTCTCGCACCCTCCACTCACCTTGACTTCTCTTTGGCGTCCGGCGCGATCACCTTACCCATTGCGCTGGGGGCAGGGCAAAAATATAGTTTGCGTGTGGCGTACTCTCCCCAACGCCCTGGTCCTGCCAATGGTATCTTGCAGGTAAAATACGGTCTGGGTTTGTTGAGTCGCTCTCCACCGTTGCAAGTGGCCTTGTCTGCGATTGGTGCAGGGCCACGGCTCTGTATCTTCCCCAAGGCTGTCGACTTTGGTGCTGTGACAAAAGGCTCTAAAAAAACAGAGTCTTTTCGTATTGTTTCTTGTGGAACGGACCCCGTCACGATCTCCAGTCTTGCGCTTGCCACAGGAACATCCTCGGAGTACAAAATTACCAAAGGGGCTTCGCTTCCTCTGGTTCTTGCGATAAACAAAGACGTGACCGTTACGGTTGAATACGCCCCCAAAGATATCGGGTTTGACCTGGGACGTGTGGCGATCTCTTCGAATGCGGCTGGAGCTTCACAACAGTTTGTCTTCTTGCGCGGGTACGGGGTTAATAAAGGCCAAACTTGTGGTGCGCTTCGTGGTCGGATCTGTGCTCCTGACGGTCAAACGTGGCTCACAGGTGCTGTGGTCTCTGTTCGGTTACCCAGCGGGAAAAGCATACAGGCCACCACAGATATTGACGGTTATTTTTACCTCCCTTGTATCCCTCCCGGTCGTCATAAGTTTTCCGTGCGTAAAGGTGCTTTCTCCACAGACTTTACAGCCACGATCGTGACTGCTACAACCAACACACTTAAAAATCCGAAATGTGTTGACCCATCGCGTACGAAGATTGCGGTGGTGTGGGGGGAGTATGACGAGGTTCAAAATATCTTAGACCGACTCAAGCTGAGCTACACCTTTTTCCAAAATAATCCGGCCTCTTTGCTTAGCAGTCTCAGCAAAATGAAGAAGTTTAATATCATCTTTTTGAACTGTGGAATGGATGAGTCGGTCTTTGGTTCGAAAGAGATCAATAATTTACGTCAGTTTGTGAAGGGGGGAGGCTCTCTCTACGCTTCGGACTTCTCCTATGACCCCATTGAGATGGCGTGGCCCAATGCTGTCGATTGGCTCGGTAATGATTCCACACGAAATGCGGCTGAAAAAGTGGGCTCTGCGAAGGTCCCCGCTACCGTACTTAACACGACATTGATCAATCGACTGGGAGGGCGAAAAAAGGTCACCATTAAGTACGATCTTTGTCCTTGTGCTGCTGCTGTCGCAGCAGGGGCAGGTACCAATACACTACTCCGTGGTGACCGCACAAACAAAGGCAACTCAAAAGAGCCTCTGGCCGTCTTCTTCAAGCCTTACGCCAAAGGTGGTACAGTCGTTTATACCACTTTCCACAATGACGAACAGTTCAGCCGTACGATTGACATTATCCTCAAATTTTTGATCTTTGAATTATAGGGGCAACTCCCCCCACCCTATCCGGACTTCGTCCTGTTGATTCGGACTGCTCTTTCTTTGTTTTCATCATGTTTCTTCTTGAGATAAATCAAGGAGTCTTTCTCGACTTTTCTCACAATGAAAGAGATGTTCTTTTTCGTACGAGAGCAGGAGTCGTGATGAGTGTGATGCAACAATCAAAACAACCGAGGTGCTTGGGATGTTGGACTTGGGTATGGACCTTGGCTGTGTTCTTTTTGTGGGGTGGTGAAGCCACTTCCTCTTGGGCTACACCAAGTCAGATTCCCATGTGGGTACGTGCCAAGGGAAATTATACTTCCTATACTCGCCCTGCTTACCAGGGCTTGCACATGGTCGTGGTTCCCCGCTCTTCCTGGAAAACTGTGAAGATGTTTGATCTTCAATACAAGAAGAAGATGCGTTACCAGGGGATCTCATTGCCGAGGCTTTTGCGTTTGTATCGGTATCCTGCTGGAGTGGATATGGCGTTGTTGCTTTTTAAGAACAAAATGGCAGTTCCCTACCCCTTGAAGTTGATGAAACAACACAAAAAGTTCCCCGTCTTTCTCGCTTTTGCGCGATGGTCCAAAAAATCAAAACAATGGGTGAATACTTTCCCAATTGTATCCAAAAAATCACCGTATTATTATCGTGATGTTCGACCCATTCGGTTTCGTGGAAACAAACTTGTTGTCTCGCGGGCCTGGCATCCTTTTACGAAAGGAAAGGTGGCAAAATCGTTCACGGTGTGGAGACATGTTGATACGCTTCGCGCCATTGAGTTTGTTGATCGTGCTGCCTACTATCGACAGTTTGCCGTTGCCAAAACGAAGATCGAAAAACGAGGAGCTTCTTGGTTTTATCAAGCCTGTCAGTTTTGTCATGGTGCTCGTGATATCGGGGCGGGCTTTGGATGGGATTTTGTGACACCTCTGCCGATCTACAAGTACCGCCAAAGCAATCGATTGTATATGCATATTAAGTTTCGCAAAAGTGACGCTGCCTTGCGGGGCTTGATGATGCCTGCTATTCGCTCCATGACTCAGAAAGATGCTGTGATGCTGTGGCATTGGCTTCGCGCCATTGGCTCCAGGTCGATGAAACCTTATCATCCGAAATACTCAAAATAGACCTCCATGTTTCCTTCCTTTTTTTCTCTCTGCTGTTCTTCCCAAAATCGCTTCAACTTCTGCCTCTTGTGTCTCAACAGTAACAATGCCATAATTCTGACGAGGTTGACCTTGCCGTTTTTTTGGGCAGGTTGTCGTTTTTTCTTCGGATATCTTGTGTCAAGGGATGTGTGATGGATATTGTTAGGATTCTTGTTGCTTTCGTGTTCGTAGGCCTTTTGGCTTTGGGTTGCTCAAGTGATGTGAGTGTAGGGGTGCCCGGGTGTGAGGACTGCTCAGAGCGATGTCTTCAAGAGAATAACAGGGGCCGCTGCGTGGCTTGTCTCATTGATACACATTGTCAAACAAAGAGTAGTCCCACCAAGAAGTGTACCGCCGATAACCGCTGTGTTTGTGGAAGTGATAAAGACTGCTCTGAAGGTCAACTGTGTGCTGGAAGTCGTGGTTGTGTTGAGTGCAAAAGTAATAGCGATTGTAAAGAGTCAGATCGTGCCATTTGTGTGGGGAGTCGCTGCTCCAAGTGTGAGCCCAAGGAAATTAGAGCTTGTGCTCCTGAAGGTGTGAATGCCTGTGTTAAAGGCACACAAACCTGTATTAATGGAGAGAACTGGAGTTCTTGCAAAGACTGGAAATTGTGCAAAAATGGGGAGAAATGTGACGCCGGAAAATGCATTCCCGACTGTCCTTCTCCTGCACCCTGTAAAGATAGTGAGAGAGTCTGTTCCTCACGGAAAGGCGAAGTCTCGGGGCGTTATAAGATATGTTCTCAGGATAAACGCGGTTGTCCTGTGTTGGGGAGTGAGCAGAGCTGCAAGGGGAATGAGGTCTGCGACAAAGGCTCCTGCATGCCCTATTCTTGCCCTGCAGCGGAGTGCAAGATCGGCGACCAACGCTGTGATGGCATCAGTCATACACAGAAGTGTGGCAAGAGTAAGTTGGATTGTGTGATTTGGTTACCCAAAGAGCCTTGTTCCAGTAAACAGATCTGTAGCAAATCTGCCGGTCAGTGTGTTGCCTGTGAGCCAAAGAAGGCTGTGAGTTGTTATGGTGCGGATGAAAAAACGAAGGGTGTGGGTGAATGCAAGTCTGGAACAAAGACTTGTTCCAGTGATGGTTCAGGGTTTGGTCCTTGTCAGGGAGAGGTTCTCCCACAGAGGGAGATCTGTGGTGATGGAAAAGACAACAACTGTGATGGCAATACGGATGAAAACTGCCCTTGTCATTATCTGAAAAAGAATGCAGGTGTGTGTAAGGATGCCAAAGCCAATAACCGAGGGCAATGCCAACCTCCAGGAGATTATAACAACATAGAAAAATGTGGTGATGGAAAAGACAACAACTGTGATGGCAATGTCGATGAGGTATGCCCCTGTCAGTACAAGGGCTTAACCAAGGGAGTTTGCGTCAAAGCGCAAAGTGATAATCAGGGAAAGTGTTTGGAGCCTCCTGGATACAAAAGTACCGAAATCTGCGATGATAAAAAAGATAATAACTGTGATGGTAGTGTCGACGAAGGTTGCCCTTGTTCCTATCTCAACAAAGGGAGTGGTGTGTGCAAAACGGCCAAGCGCGACAAGAAGGGGCTGTGTCAAAAACCCACAGCCTACAAGGCTACTGAGATCTGTGGTGATAAAAAAGATAATAACTGTGATGGGGTTGTCGACGAAGGTTGTCCTTGTTCCTATCTCAACAAAGGGAGTGGTGTATGCAAAACGGCCAAACGCGACAAGAAGGGGTTGTGTCAAAAACCCAAAACCTACGATGTAAAGGAACAATGCGGTGATCGTGTTGATAACAATTGTGATGGCAATGTGGATGAAAACTGTGGTGTTGCGCTGGAGATTAGAGCATCCATCAATACAAGTACGGGCAAGATCGATGGGAAGGCTACACCAGCTTGGACTTCATCCACAGGTGTGTTTAAGTTTGCAAGTTTAAAAATACCGGCCGGTGCAACCGTGAAGGTTTCTGGAACTCGACCCTTGCTGATTGAGGTTAGCGGCAATGTGCAAATTGACGGTGTTTTGCAAGCATCAGGTTCCAATGGCATTGCTGGCACAGGAGGCAAAAGTAGTGGGATTGGGGGTGGGCCAGGCATCGGATGCTGCGGCGGTTTTAATGGTGGCCGAGGTGGAAATAGTTACACCGGTAGTGGGAGTCGCGGTCAAGGGCCTGGAGCAGGCGGGGGG